>NZ_JBFODS010000012.1:0-71943 GCF_040908445.1 Aeromonas sp. R10-2
CGGCGCGACCCTGCCAGGATTTAAAACGGTTAACGCGAGATGTGCGTGGCGGCATCAGCCAGCCACGCGGATCGACGCAAGAGGATAAAGCACAATGTCCAAACAGATTATGGTGCCGGATATCGGCGCCGATGAAGTTGAAGTCACCGAGATCATGGTGGCCGTGGGTGACAAGGTCGAGCTGGACCAGTCCATCATCGCGGTAGAAGGCGACAAGGCCTCCATGGAAGTTCCGGCCCCGTCCGCCGGTATCGTCAAAGAGATCCTGATCAAGGTGGGCGACAAGGTTGCCACCGGTTCCCAGATCATGATCTTCGAAGCCGAAGGCGCTGCCGCCCCTGCAGAAGTGGCTGCACCGGTTGCTGCTGCTCCGGCCGCCGCACCTGCCGCTGCCGTGCGCAAAGATGTGCACGTGCCGGACATCGGTGACGACGAAGTGGACGTGACTGAAATCATGGTTGCCGTGGGCGACATGGTAGAAGCTGACCAGTCCATCATTGCCGTGGAAGGTGACAAGGCCTCCATGGAAGTACCGGCACCGTTCGCAGGCCGCGTAGTCGAGATCAAGGTTGCCGCTGGTGCCAAGGTCTCTACCGGCTCTCTGGTGATGGTATTTGAAGTGGCTGGCGCTGCGCCTGCTGCCGTTGCTGCTCCGGCTCAAGCCGCCGCGCCCGTGGCTGCTGCCCCGGTTGCCGCTGCTGCCAAAGAGGTCAACGTACCGGATATCGGTGGCGACGAAGTGGAAGTCACCGAGATCATGGTTGCGGTGGGTGACAAGGTTGAAGCAGACCAGTCCCTGATCGCGGTGGAAGGTGACAAGGCCTCCATGGAAGTGCCTGCGCCGTTCGCCGGTGTGGTCAAAGAGATCAAGGTGAAGGCGGGTGACAAGGTCTCCACCGGTTCCCTGATCATGGTATTCGAAGTGGCTGGCGCAGCCCCTGCCGCCGCGCCGGTTGCTCAAGCTGTCGCTCCGGTCGCCGCTGCCCCCGTTGCTGCTCCTGCTCCGGTTGCCCAGGCTGCTGCCGCTGCGACCGATTTCGTTGCCAACGACGCTTATGTACACGCCTCTCCGGCGGTACGCCGTCTGGCGCGCGAGTTCGGTGTCAACCTGGCCAAGGTAAAAGCCTCCGGTCGCAAGGGCCGCATCGTCAAAGAAGACGTGCAAGCCTACGTGAAGGATGCCATCAAGCGTGCCGAGTCCGCTCCTGCCTCTGCCGGCGTAGCCGGTGGCAACGGTCTGGGTGTTCTGCCGTGGCCGAAAGTAGACTTCAGCAAGTTCGGTGATGTGGAAGAGGTCGAGCTGACCCGCATCCAGAAGATCTCCGGTCCGAACCTGCACCGCAACTGGGTCATGATCCCTCATGTCACCCAGTTCGACGAAGCCGATACCACCGAGCTGGAAGCGTTCCGCAAAGAGCAGAATGCGATGCTCGAGAAGCAGAAGGCAGACGTGAAGATCACCCCGCTGGTGTTCATCCTGAAAGCCGCCGCCAAGGCGCTGGAAGCTCACCCGCGCTTCTGTAGCTCCCTGTCCGAAGATGGCAGCAAGCTGATCATGAAGAAGTACATCCACATCGGTGTGGCGGTAGATACCCCCAACGGTCTGGTTGTGCCTGTGGTGCGCGATGTTAACAAGAAGGGCATCATGGAGCTGTCTCGCGATCTGGCCGAGATCTCCAAGAAGGCCCGTGCCGGCAAGCTGACCGCTGCCGACATGCAGGGCGGTTGCTTCACCATCTCTAGCCTGGGTGGCATCGGCGGTACCAGCTTTACCCCGATCGTCAACGCGCCGGAAGTGGCCATCCTCGGTGTCTCCAAGTCCGAGATGAAGCCGAAGTGGAATGGCAAAGAGTTTGCGCCGCGCCTGATGCTGCCGCTGGCTCTGAGCTACGACCACCGCGTGATCGATGGTGCCGATGGGGCTCGCTTCATCACCACCATGAACGGCGTGCTGTCCGACATTCGTCGACTGGTCCTGTAAGTGAGAGGGCGGGCCCAGAGCCTGCCCTTTTTACTTCTCATTTCATTAACATGATCGTAAACTTGCCCCGTTTTTTTCACGGCTGCAGCCACCCGTTTCGGTATAAGACTGCGCTGTCCGGGGATATAAGAACGACAAAGAGGTCATGATGAGTAAAGAAATCAAAACCCAGGTCGTAGTACTGGGTGCTGGCCCTGCCGGTTATTCCGCTGCTTTCCGTGCAGCCGATCTGGGTCTGGATACTATTATCGTCGAGCGTTACTCCACCCTGGGTGGCGTCTGCCTGAACGTGGGTTGCATCCCCTCCAAGGCGCTGCTGCACGTTGCCAAAGTGATTGAAGAAGCCAAGGCGCTGGCCGAGCACGGCATCGTCTTCGGTGCCCCGCAGACCGACATCGACAAGATCCGTCTGTGGAAAGAGAAGGTTATCAACCAGCTGACCGGCGGTTTGGCTGGCATGGCCAAGATGCGTAAAGTTCAGGTTGTTAACGGCTTGGGTAAATTTACCGGCCCGAACACCCTCGAAGTGGAAGGTGCCGACGGCAAGACTACCGTGACCTTCGACAACGCCATCATCGCGGCCGGTTCCCGTCCGGTGAAGCTGCCGTTCATCCCGCACGATGACCCGCGCGTATGGGACTCTACCGATGCGCTGGAGCTGAAAACCGTTCCCGGCAAACTGCTGGTTATCGGTGGCGGCATCATCGGTCTGGAGATGGGTACCGTTTACTCCTCTCTGGGTTCCGAGATCGACGTGGTGGAATTTGCCGACCAGCTGGTTCCGGCTGCCGACAAAGATATCGTCAAGATTTACACCAAGCGCGTCGCCAAGAAATTCAACATCATGCTGGAGACCAAGGTCACCGCAGTTGAAGCGCGCGAAGACGGCCTGTACGTCTCCTACGAAGGCAAACACGCCCCGGCCGAGCCGGTTCGTTACGACAACGTGCTGGTTGCCGTAGGCCGTGTGCCGAACGGCAAGATGCTGGATGCCGAGAAGGCAGGCGTTGCCGTGACCGAGCGCGGTTTCATCGAGGTGGACAAGCAGCTGCGTACCAACGTGGCCCACATCCACGCCATCGGTGACATCGTGGGTCAGCCGATGCTGGCGCACAAAGGTGTTCACGAAGGTCACGTTGCCGCCGAAGTGATCGCTGGCAAGAAGCACTACTTCGACCCGAAAGTGATCCCGTCCATCGCCTACACCGAGCCAGAGATGGCATGGGTTGGTCTGACCGAGAAGGAAGCCAAGCAACAGGGCCTGAACTTCGAAGTTGCCACCTTCCCGTGGGCTGCTTCCGGTCGCGCCATCGCGTCCGATTGTTCCGACGGTATGACCAAGCTGATCTTCGACAAGGAGAGCGGCCGCGTCATCGGTGGTGCCATCGTGGGTACCAACGGTGGTGAACTGCTGGGTGAAATCGGTCTGGCCATCGAGATGGGTGCTGACGCCGAAGATATCGCGCTGACCATCCACGCTCACCCGACTCTGCACGAGTCCGTGGGTCTGGCTGCCGAAGTGTTCGAAGGCTCCATCACCGACCTGCCGAACGCCAAGGCCAAGAAGAAAAAGTAATTTTCTTCCCCGCTTGTCTAAAAAGCCGCTCGAATGAGCGGCTTTTTGTTTTCTCCTTGCTGCCCCGACTTCGACAAAGCCCAATATGCTAAAGATAGGTTTTGGCACTGATGAGAGAGGCATAATGCTAGAAGCACCCATTCCACCCGATGAGGCATTGCGGTTGGAGACCCTGCGGCGGCTCTCTTTGCTGGATTCCGAGGCCGAGGAGCGGTTTGATCGGCTGACCCGCATGGCCCGACGGGTGTTCAATGTCCCCATCGCGCTGGTGAGTCTGGTGGATGAAGATCGCCAGTGGTTCAAATCCTGTATCGGACTGGAGGTCCGTGAGACCGCCCGGGACATTTCGTTCTGTGGCCACGCCATCATGGGTAATGAGACCTTCATCGTGCCGGATGCTTCGCAGGATCCCCGCTTTGCCGACAATCCGCTGGTGGTGGGTGGGCCCGGCATCCGCTTCTATGCCGGACAGCCACTGCGGATCGCCAACGGCTGCAAACTGGGGACGCTCTGCATCATCGATACGGTGCCGCGGGAATTGAGCGATGAGGATGTGGGGCTGCTCAAGGATCTGGCGGCGATGGTGGTGCGGGAGCTCGAAGCGGTGCAGCTGGCCACCATTGATGAGTTGACCCTGATCTCCAATCGGCGCGGGTTCGTGATGCTGGCGGAGAAGAGCCTCTCGTTGGCCAGTCGCTTGCAGATGCCACTGGCACTGCTCTATCTGGATCTCAATGGCTTCAAGGGGATCAATGATCGGTGGGGACATGCGGAAGGGGATCGCGCCCTGATCGCCTTTGCCACTCTGCTCAAGCAGGCTTTTCGTGGCGCCGACGTGTTTGCCCGCATGGGCGGCGATGAGTTCGCAGTCCTGTTGCCCAATGTGGTAGAGGCGCAGGCGCAACTGGCTTATGAGCGTTTCAATGCCATGTTGGCCGAGCACAATCAGCACAGTGGTTGCGGTTATGCACTGACCTGCAGCACCGGGATTGTCTGCTATGACGGGCACGGCTGTGTCTCCCTGGCCGAGCTGCTCACCCGCGCGGATGAGCTGATGTATCATCGCAAACGGGATGGCAAGGGCTGACTGCTATGCCGGATTAGCCGCCACCAAAACAACAGAGAGCGCCACGGCGCTCTCTGTTGTTGAGGACTCAGGTCAAGGTTGGGGTCAGAGCCGGAAATTGCCAACCAGCTTGTCCAGCTGACCGGAGAGCTGCTGCAGGCTGCGGCTCGATTCGGTCAGCTGATGGGCGATATTGGCGGTCTCCATGGTGAGCTGGTTGATATCTTCCACGTTGCGGTTGATCTCGCCGACCACGCTCGACTGCTCCTCGGTGGCGGTGGCGACCTGGATGTTCATGTCGTTGATCTGGGTGATGTGGGCGGTGATCTGTCCGAGGGCTGCGTTGGCCTCATCGGCCTGGCTCACCACCTCCAGACTCTGGTTGCGCCCCTGCGCCATGGCGCTGACCGCGCGGGCACTCTGCTCCTGCAAGCGGTTGATCATTCCCTGGATCTCGGCGGTCGAGGCGGCGGAGCGGTTGGCGAGGTTACGCACTTCATCTGCCACCACGGCGAAACCGCGACCCTGTTCACCGGCGCGAGCGGCCTCGATGGCGGCGTTCAGTGCCAGCAGGTTGGTCTGCTCCGAGATGCTGCGGATGGTTTCGAGGATGCTGCCGATGGAGTCGGTCTGGCTCGCCAGCGACTCGATAACCCCAGCCACCTGCTCAATCTCGCCGGAGAGGTCGACGATGCCGTGGCGCGCCTGCGCTACCACTACTGCCCCTGCATCGGCCTGATCGTTGGCCTGTCTGGCTACTTCGGCTGCCAGCGAAGCGTTACCGGCGATCTCGCTCACCGTGGCCCCCATTTCGTGGATGGCGGTGGCCACCTGCACAGTACGGTCACGCTGGGCAGTACAGTTGTGCTGGGTCAGCTGCGCCTTGTTAGCCACCTCGTTGGCGGTGGCCGCGAGCTGGCGGGAGTTCTCCGCCACCTGCTCGATGGAGCCGTGGATCTTGGCGACGAAGTTGTTGAAGCCGGTGGCGACCTGACTCAGCTCGTCGCGTCCTTTCACTTTCAGGCGCTGGGTAAGATCCCCATCGCCGCTGCCCAGCTCCTTGAACAGGCGGGCCAACTCGTTGAGCGGGCGGCTGACCGAGCCTGCCAACAGCATCCCCATCAGCCCCATGGCCAGCGCAATCACCAGCGAGATCATCAGGATCTCGTTGCGGGTCTGATCCAGCTCGGCATAGATCTCGGCTTCTGGCACCTGGGCCACCAGATACCAGTCGAGCAGCGGGATATAGCTGCTGGCCAGTACCATGGGCTCGCCATTGACGTCGGCGTTGATGACGGCAAAGGGGCGTTTGGCCAGCAGGCTGCCGGTATCACCGCTGGCAATGTTGCCAAGTGTGTCACGCTCGATGCGGTTGGCCTCGGGGTGCAGCTTCACCTTGCCGCTGCCATCGACCATAAAGACGATGCCGCTCTCTTCCAGCCGGAAGTTGGAGACCATGGTCACCATGGTATCGAGGGATTTGGCAAAGCCGGCCAGCCCGCGCCCGTTGAGCTGCTGGAAGTTGACGAACAGCTTCACCTCGCCGTTGCTCTCGCGGAAGATGCTGAGGGTCATCTCCTTCTGGCTCTTGGTGTAGTCATAGAACCAGGCGTCCTGTGTCGGGGTCAGGTTGCGCAGAAAGCCATCCTGGTTGTAGTAGGCGGCTGTCTGGCGATCGGCGAAGGAGGCGGTCACCAGACCATACTGGTTGGCCACATCCTTGAGCTGGTTGATGAGGATTGGCTCCTGCTCTTTGGGCATGCCCCGATCCACCCAGTCGAGGATAAAGCGGTCGGTGGCCAGTTGGTGGGCGGCCTGGGCGATGCCGTGGAGATCCTGTTCAATCTCCTTGCTGATCCGCTGGGTCAGGTTGGGGAGCTCCTGCTCGAACATCCGGTTTTCGATCAGTTGCTGGGCCGAGCGTTGGCTGAAGTAGCCTACCAGCAGGCAGGAGACGACCACGGCCAGGGTAACCGTGGCCAGTATTTTCTGTTTAAGAGTGAGGGTTGCCAGCATAAAGGTGCTCAAAAGGTTGATATTGACGACGCTCATATTAGCGGCAGCGCGGCGCTACCCATGAGGCTTGCAGCCCTTTATTTGCGGATTACGTTTGCGCTCACAGGGGCGGCGACACGCCCCTTCGCCATGCAGCACAGGCGGGATGCGGATTGACGGTTGCGCTAACTGCCGGGCCCCTTATAGTAGAGGCCATCCTTGGTGACTGACCCTCTGAATAATATGGAAAATATGATGCGCAGCTTAGGTGCGGGATGGACCCGTCTGCTTTTGGTGATGCTGGCGGCCTGCCCGCTGCTGGCTGTGGCGGCACAGGGGGAGCGCCCGAAGATTGCGGTGGTGCTCAGTGGCGGCGGCGCCAAGGGTTCTGCCCATATCGGCATCCTCAAGGTGCTGGAGCAGAAACGGATTCCGGTCGACATCATAGTCGGTACCAGTATGGGCTCTTATGTGGCGGGGATGTATGCCATGGGGCTCAGTGCCGAGGAGGTGGAGCGCACCACTTTGGCCATCGACTGGAACAAGGGGTATCAGGACAAGGTGGGCCGCGACGAACTGTCGTTGCGCAAAAAGCAGCAGAACGAGCAGTATCAGCTGCGCACCGACATCGGGGTGAATGGCGACACCACCCAGCTGCCGGACGGTTTCTTCCAGGGCCAATCCATGGCCAGCCTGCTGCGGGGGGCCACCTCCAACCTGCCGGTGCAGGAGAGCTTCGATGATCTCCCCATTCCCTATCGCGCCATGGCGACCGACATGGAGACGGTCACCCCCTTTGTGCTGGATCACGGCAGCCTTGCCAAGGCGATGCAGGCCTCCATGTCCATTCCCGGTGCCCTCAAGCCGGTGGAGTGGGAGGGGCACATCCTGGCGGACGGCGGCAGCGTCAACAACATGCCGGTGGATGTCGCCAAGGCGATGGGGGCCGATGTGGTGATCGCGGTGGATATCGGTGCCAAGCTGCGTACCCGGGAGTCCCTCAAGTCAGGGTTGGCCATGATCGACCAGCTCACCACCTACATGACCCAGGTGGGCACCGACAAGCAGAAGGCGCTGATGGGACCGAAGGATATTTTGATTGCCCCCGAGTTTGGCGATATGGGGATCGCCGACTTTGCCCGGATGCCGGAGGGGATCAAGGTCGGTGAGACGGCGGCTGACAAGGTGTCGTTGCAACTCGATAAGCTGTCGCTCACCAAGGCGCAGTACAACGCCTATCGCAACCAGAAGCTGAGCCGTCGTGCCGAGCGTAGCGGTCAGCCCGCCTACTTCATCGACAAGGTGGAGATCATCAACAAGTCGCGCCTCTCGGATGAGACGGTGCGCGCCATGCTGAAAGTGCGGCCGGACAAGGTACAGACCAACGAGAGTCTGGAAGCGGGCATTCGCCGCCTCTATGCCCTTGAGTCGTTCGATCGCATCACCTACGAGGTGGAGGAGCGTGACGGGGAGAATGTGCTGCTGGTGGACGCCAGCGAGAAGAACTGGGGGCCGGGCTACCTCAACTTCCAGTTCGGTTTCACCGATGACTTCGAGAACACCTCCAACTACAACGTCGGCATGTCCTATACCCTCACCAACGTCAACGAGTGGGGTGCCGAGTGGCTGACCGAGGCGTCGCTGGGCACGGCCAAACATATCAAGACCGACTTCTATACCCCGCTCGAACCCTCCCAGACCTTCTATGGTGAGGCGAGCCTGGCCTATGACCAGACCCTGCGCCGCCTGTTTTTCCCCAATCCGGATCCCGAGATGGTTTCGATAAGCTTTCTCGACTCCGAATACTCCTTCTTCAGCGGTGATCTGGCGGTGGGCTGGAACCGCCAGCCCTGGAGCCGGTTGTCGATGGGGCTGGAGGGACAACTGGGCACGATTGATGTGAAGAACTTCAAGGGGCTGGAGATGGATGCCACGGCGTGGGGCCCCTATGTCCGCTTTGAACACGACAATCTGGATAGCCTCTATTTCCCCTATCAGGGGATGAAATGGGACATGAAACTGGGCCACTCCCACGTCAGTGTGGATGGGCTCGAGTCGGCAGATGGGCGCAGTGAAGGCTGGAATTATCAGCTCTCGATGATCAAGCCCTGGTCATGGGACAGGCACAGCCTCAACCTGATCCTCGAAGGGGGTGGCTCGGGCAGTGAAGAGGTGGTGCCGCTGCATATTCAGGATCTGGGCGGGCTGTTCCGCCTCTCGGGTTTCCAGCGCTACCAGTTGAGCGGTCGCTACAGCCTGTTTGGCGGCCTGCGCTACATCTATCGGGTGGCAGACAATGACTTCGGTGCCCTCAAGATGCCGCTCTATCTGGGTGGATCTCTGGAGCAGGGCGGGGTCTGGAACAAGGGTGAGGATATCAGTCTGGAGAGCTCCTTCACCGCCGGTTCGCTTTATGTCGGGGTGGAGAGCTTCCTCGGCCCTGTGTTCCTCGGCTATGGCATGGCGGAGGGGGGCAATGACGTCTTCTATCTGCAATTGGGCAGTACGTTCGAATAATGCCGAAATGATGCCAATTTGTTAACTCTGGTTGAGGGCGTTCAATTAATTTTCAAAAAACACCAATCCGTTTAATTGGTTACGATTTTGTGGTGAATAAGTAAACAGGGTTTGGATTTTAATTAGTCGTTAAAACTTATATAGTGGGGAGCACCCTACGGGGTGTCCCGCAAGGACGATCGCCGCGAGCGTGGGCGAACCCCAAAAAAAGACCAAAGAGGAATTAGTCGTGCTTGAAACATACCGTAAACACGTCGCAGAACGTGCCGCCGAGGGCGTGGTTGCCAAACCTCTGGATGCAGAGCAGGTCGCCGCCCTAGTAACGCTTCTCAAGAACCCGCCCGCTGGCGAAGAAGACTTTCTGAAAGAGCTGTTGTCCTCCCGTATTCCCCCCGGTGTTGATGAAGCGGCCTATGTCAAAGCCGGTTTCCTCACCGCCGTCGCCAAGGGCGAAGCCCACTCTCCCATCCTGACTGCCGCCGAAGCCGTTGAGCTGCTGGGCACCATGCAGGGTGGTTACAACATTCAACCGCTGATCGACCTGCTAGATCACGCCACTCTGGCGCCGCTTGCCGCCAAGGGGCTCTCCCACACCCTGCTGATGTTCGACTCCTTCCACGACGTGGAGGAGAAGGCCAAGGCGGGCAATGCTCACGCCAAGCAAGTGATGCAATCCTGGGCTGATGCCGAGTGGTTCCTCTCCCGCCCGGAGCTGGCCGAGAAGATCACTGTCACCGTGTTCAAGGTGACCGGCGAAACCAACACCGACGACCTCTCGCCGGCACCGGACGCCTGGTCCCGCCCGGACATTCCGCTGCACGCGCTGGCGATGCTGAAAAACGCTCGTCCCGGCATTACCCCGGACAAGGACGGCGCCGTCGGCCCCATCAAGACCATCGATGCCCTGAAAGAGAAAGGCTTCCCGCTGGCCTATGTGGGTGACGTGGTCGGTACCGGTTCTTCCCGTAAATCCGCCACCAACTCGGTGCTCTGGTTTATGGGCGACGACATTCCGTTCGTGCCGAACAAGCGCGCTGGCGGTGTCTGTCTGGGTGGCAAGATTGCCCCGATCTTCTTCAACACCATGGAAGATGCCGGCGCTCTGCCCATCGAAGTGGACGTCTCCAAGCTGGAAATGGGCGATGTGATCGACATCTACCCCTATGCCGGCAAGATCTGCAAACACGGCACCGAACAGGTGCTGGCGCAGTTTGAACTGAAAACCGACGTGCTGATCGACGAAGTGCGCGCCGGTGGCCGTATTCCGCTAATCATCGGTCGCGGTCTGACTGACAAGGCCCGCGAAGCGCTGGGGCTGCCGTTTTCCACCGTGTTCCGCCGTCCGCAGCCGGTGGCTGATACTGGCAAAGGCTTCACCTTGGCCCAGAAGATGGTGGGCAAGGCGTGCGGCGTGAAGGGCATTCGCCCCGGCACCTACTGCGAGCCCAAGATGACCACGGTCGGCTCTCAGGACACCACGGGCCCGATGACCCGCGACGAGCTCAAAGATCTGGCCTGCCTCGGCTTCTCCGCCGATCTGACCATGCAGTCCTTCTGCCACACCGCAGCTTATCCCAAGCCCATCGACGTACAGACCCACCACACCCTGCCGGACTTCATCATGAACCGCGGCGGTGTCTCTCTGCGTCCGGGTGACGGCGTCATCCACTCCTGGCTGAACCGCATGCTGCTGCCGGATACCGTGGGTACCGGTGGTGACTCCCACACCCGTTTCCCCATCGGGATCTCCTTCCCGGCGGGTTCCGGTCTGGTGGCTTTCGCCGCTGCTACCGGCGTGATGCCACTGGACATGCCGGAGTCCGTGCTGGTGCGCTTCAAGGGCGAGCTGCAACCGGGCATCACCCTGCGTGATTTGGTTCATGCTATCCCCTACGCCGCCATCCAGAAAGGGCTGCTGACCGTCGAGAAAGCGGGCAAGAAGAACATCTTCTCCGGCCGCATCCTCGAGATCGAAGGTCTGCCGACCCTGAAAGTAGAGCAAGCGTTCGAGCTGGCAGATGCCAGCGCCGAGCGTTCCGCTGCCGGTTGCACCATCAAGCTGGATAAAGAGCCGATCATCGAGTATCTGAAGTCCAACATCGTGATGCTGAAATGGATGCTCTCCGAAGGCTACGGCGACGTGCGCACCATCACCCGTCGCATCAAGGGGATGGAAGAGTGGCTGGCCAACCCGACCCTGATGGAAGCGGACAAGGATGCCGAGTACGCCGAGATCATCGAGATCGATCTGGCCACCATCAAGGAGCCGATCCTGTGTGCGCCGAACGATCCGGACGATGCCCGTCTGCTGAGCGACGTGGCTGGCGACAAGATCGACGAAGTGTTCATCGGTTCCTGCATGACCAACATCGGTCACTTCCGTGCCGCCGGCAAACTGCTCGAGAAGTATCAGGGCGAGCTACCGACCCGCATGTGGATCGCGCCGCCCACCAAGATGGACAAGGATCAGCTGACCGAAGAGGGCTACTACGGCATTTTTGGTCGCGTCGGTGCCCGCATCGAGATCCCGGGCTGTTCCCTGTGCATGGGCAACCAGGCGCGGGTAGCGGAAGGAGCCTCTGTGGTTTCCACCTCCACCCGTAACTTCCCGAACCGTCTGGGTAAAGGTGCCAACGTCTACCTGGCCTCTGCGGAGCTGGCCGCCGTTGCCGCCATCCTCGGCAAGATCCCGACCGTGGCGGAGTACCTGCAGTACGCCAAGGCGCTTGATGCCACTGCGGCAGATACTTACCGCTACCTCAACTTCAACGAGATCGCCTCCTACACCAAGAAGGCTGATGCGGTGATCCTGCAGCAAGCCGTTTAACGGAGTTCTTGCGCGATTTGCGCGATAAGAAGCTAATAATGCCGCGTATTTACGCGGCATTATTTATTTGTGTGTTATTCACCGTCTTTTTTGAAGATTGTTTGCACGATCCTTGCTAGAGAGATCCAACCACCTGTTTGGTGGTTCGTTTTATAAACGCTTTGGGTTATGTTGTTCGGTTATGTGCGGTAATGATGAGGCATCGTTATCGAGGGAAAGTGGATATCTGTTCACTGGGTGCTTGCGTTGGCAGGCCTGACGAATTGCGGCGTGGTTCTTTATGTTTCTGTTCAGGATCGATCTCTCCCGAACCGGGTTACGCTTCGGCGGTGCCTTGCTGGTCTTTACCCTGCCGCTGCTGGTGGGAGCTTGGCTCATCCACAGCAATTATGTGCAGGAGCTGAAAGCGGAATCCAGTGCCTCGGCCCACAAGGCCAGAACCCTGATGGAGTCGATGCTGGATCATGCGGAGCAGGCTAATCGCTCCGTGCTGCCTCTGGTGAATGCTCCCTGTCGCGACAACCTGCTGGTGCTGCGCAAGAAGGTCGCCATCGAGCCCTTCCTGCGTTCGGTCAATCTGGTGCGAAACGGCATCATCAATTGCACCTCGCTGTTTGGTGAGGCCAATGATGCCGATGACGGCTCCATTTACACCGGCCGCAAGCTGTTGCTGATGAGTGGCAACCGGGTGCGGCAAAATCACCCGCTGCTGGTGGTGCGCACCGAGCAGGGTAAGGATGCCGCCTTGAGTGCCATCGACAGTACCCAGCTCAGTTTCATGCTCTCCATGAGCGGAAAATCCAGTGCGCTCTATCTGCAGGTGGGATCGGCCTGGCTCAATGAGTCTGGCCGCTATCTGAGCGAGGCGCCCACTCTCCATCGCGGGATCAGCCAGGCCCTCACCTCATCCCATTATCCTTTCACCATCCATGCCGGTTATGCCATGCCGGTCTACTGGAAGTCGCTGTGGGCCGCGCGGCACGTGGCGCTGTCGTGGCTGACTGTTTCCTCGCTTTTGCTGGCCTGGCTGGTGTGGTGGGTGCTGGGGCGTCCCGGCTCGCCAACAGATGAATTGCGACGCGCCCTGCGAGCCAGGGAGTTTGTTCCCTACTTGCAGCCGCTGATTGCCAGCCACGACGGCAAGATGATGGGCGCCGAGGTGCTGATGCGCTGGGAGCATGTCAATGAAGGGGTGATCCGGCCCGATCTCTTTATTCCGCAAGCGGAGGAGTCGGGACTGATCGTCCCCATGACCACCCATATCATGAAGCAGGTGGCGACAAGGTTGAACCGCTCTCAGGAGCAGTTGCCCGATGGGTTTCATATCAGCTTCAACATCAGCGCCGCCCATTGCCACGATTTTGCCCTGCTGGCCGAGTGCCGCGCCTTCCTCGGCCACTTCCTCCCCGGCAAGGTGGTACTGGTGCTGGAGCTGACCGAGCGGGAGCTGTTGATGTCCGATCCCCAGACCCTCTCCCTGTTCCGGCAGCTGGACGAGATGGGGGTCAAACTCGCCATCGACGATTTTGGTACCGGCCACTCCAGCCTGGCTTACCTGCAGCAGTTCCATGTGGATTACCTCAAGATCGACAAATCCTTTATCGCCCGCATCGGTACCGAGTCGCTCTCGGAACATATCGTGGACAACGTGATCGATCTGGCGACCCGGCTCGGTCTGGCGCTGGTGGCAGAAGGGGTGGAGAGCGAGCGTCAGGCTGACTACCTCAGGGCCAAGGGGGTCGACTATCTGCAGGGGTATCTGTTTGCCCGCCCCATGCCGCTGCGCCAGTTCTGCGAGGAGCTGCTGCCGGAAGAGGCACAGACCCGGCAGCCAGATGGGGTACGAGGCATCCCGAACGCCACCTGATCTATCGGTGACAGACGGGCGGACACGCTCCTGTCTGGCAGGGTAGGGAAGTGCTATCTCCCTATCCCCCCTCGAGTGCAGGGGCTTGTTTTCCATGCCTTGTGGCTCGCTTTTCGGTAGAATCGGCGCTCATTTTGACGTCAGTAAAAGATGAGGCGCGGTATGACGGTTCAGTTCCAGGCATTTCACAGCATCAAGGCGATCGGTAATCGGGAGGTGCTGTTCAACTGGTCGAGAACCAATCCCCTCGGGGCGCTGGATCAGGTGTGGCGCCCGAAAAGCCGCGACGAGCTGCAAGCGCTGCTGCGGGAACATCCCGAGCGCAAGCTGCGCCTTATCGGCTCCGGCCTCTCTTTTGAACCCATCCACAGCGTCTATGCCGAGGGCAGTCAGGCGCTGCTGGTGGACTTGCACCACCTGCGCGGCCAGTTGGCGAAAACCGCCGATACAGTGACCTATCAGGCGGGGACGCCCCTTGATACCGTTTATGCCGAGCTGATCGCCATGGAGCGGATGTTGCCCGCATCCCCGGGCGTTATCGGTATCCAGACCCTGGGCGGCGCCCTCAGCACCGGCACCCACGGCCAGGGGCTGCACCAGTCCGCCCTCTGCGATGCGGTGGAGGCGATGACGGTGATGCTGGCCAATAGCGACATCATCCGGGTGGATCGCAGTGACCCGCGCTTCGGCGCCTTCGTGATGGGGATGGGGATGCTCGGCATCCTGCTCGACGTCACCTTGCGTACCGTGCCCAACCGCATTATGCGCTGCACCAAGTTCACCACCGATTACCCCTTCCTCTTGGAGCACAACGAGCGGCTCAACCGCGAGCACGGCTTTGTGAAGAGCTGGTGGTTTGCCTGGACCGGCGAGAGCCACATCTGGCTGGTGGACCCTGCCTCTGATGAGGAGGTGGCCCGCTATCGTGCCGGTGGCAGCGAGCCGCTGCTGCTGGATGGCGATATCGACGCCCGCATGAATGCCACCATAGATGCCACCTTGCAGAAGATGGCCAAAGACACCAAGGATGAGGCGCTGGCTGGCGAGCACTTCGAGACGGTGCGCCGCTTCAAGGATGCCTCCGATCTGGTGGGCAACGTCTACCAAATTCTCTGCAAGGGGATCCCGGCCCCCCAGATCAACTGCGAGGTGGCGGTACCGCTGCATCGGATGAACGAGGCGCTGGAGACCCTGCAGGACTGGCAGCAGGCCAACCCTGGCGTGCTGCACTACCCCTTTATCCTGCGCTGCACCGGCCCCTCCGAGGCCTGGCTCAGCGCCGCTTACGGCCAGCCGGTCTGCTGGATCGGTTTTCTGGTCTATCTGGCGGCGGACGGCACCTTCGTCAACGGCTCCATGGAGCAGATGCGCGAGCTGCAGCAACTGCTGGTGCCGCTTGGCGGCATTCCCCATTTCGGCAAACATCTGGCGATGGATCTCTACGACTTCCCGGCCCTGCTGCCGCGCTGGAACGACTTCGTGGCGTTGAAAGCCGAGCTCGACCCCCATGGCCGCTTTGAAAACCGCTGGCTCAGCGACCTGTTTGCCAACCGGTAAGGATCTGACATGACCGATATGCAAGATACCCGTATCCCAGTGACCCTGCTGACCGGCTTTCTCGGCAGCGGCAAGACAACGCTGCTCAACCACTGGGTCAAGCAGCCGGAGCTTGGCGAGTGCGCCGTGCTGATCAACGAGTTCGGCTCGGTGGGGCTGGATCACCATCTGGTGCAACAGGTGGATGAGCAGGTGATGCTGCTCGACTCCGGCTGCATCTGCTGCTCGGTGCAGGGCTCTCTGGTGGAGGCGCTGCAGGGGCTGTTTATGAAGGCCATCCAGCGCAAGATCAAACCGTTCAAGCGGCTGATTATCGAGACCACTGGCCTCGCCGATCCGGCCCCCGTGCTCTTTACCCTGCGCGAAGAGGGCTTTATCGCCCAGCGCTACCGCTTCGATGGCACCGTCACCGTGGTGGATGCCGGCCATATCGAGCAGCAGTTGGCGACTCAATATGAAGCGGTGAAACAGGTGGCGCTGGCGGATCTGCTGGTGGTGAGCAAGGGGGATCTGGTGGATGGCGAACAGCTGGCACGGGTCGAAGCCCAGCTGGCGGCACTCAATCCTGCGGCCCCCATCCAGCAGGTGACCAATGGCGAACTGTCGCCAGCAGTGCTGGAGAAGCTCGGCGCCTACAACGAAGCGGCGGGGCGCGATGTGCGCCAGCTCCTTGCTTGGCTGCGCACCGAATCCCCCAAGCAGGGGCTGGCGTCCCCCATGCAGCCGAAGATGCAACCGTTTGCCGCCAAGGTGGGCACAGCTGCGCCCACCCACTTCGAGCACGGCAACATCGAGAGTTTCTCCCTGCGTATCGGCGAGCCGCTCAAGCCCTCTCGTCTGCTGGCCGCCATCGATGCGGTGCAGGCGCAGTATGGCGATGCCCTGTTGCGCCTCAAGGGGATCTTGCAGCTGGAAGGGGAGAGCCAGCCGGTGGTGATCCACGGCGTCCACGGCCAGCTCTATCCGCTGCAGGCGCTGGGCGACTGGCCGGAGGGCAAGGCCCAGTCCCGACTGGTGTTTATCGTGAAAAGTCAGGACAAGGCCGGTATCGAGCAGCTCTTTATGGCGACCCTCAAGGCCTCCGAGCCCACTCTCGAAGAGCGGCTCAAAGCCATGCTGGGTCAGCCCGACAACTGATTTGGCGCGTTGCAGCTCTCCTGTACCGGGTCAGGACGGCGGCGGTTGAACAACACGAACGCCACCGGCACAAAGTAGAACGAGAGCAGGGTCGCCAGCGCTGTGCCACCGGCGATGGCGATGGCAAAGGGGGGCCAGAAGCCGCCGCCCCCCAGCAATAGCGGGATGAAGCCGCCCACAGTGGTGATGGTGGTCGAGACGATGTGGCGGCTGCAACCGGCCACCAGATCGCGGATCTGCGGCAGATTGCCCTGTTGTGCCAGCGGGTCTGCCTTCAGCTCGGCCAGAATGACGATGGCGGCGTTGATGGCCAGCCCCATCAGTCCCAGCAGGGCGATGATCACCGTAAACCCGAAGGGGTAGCCCAGCAGCCAGACCCACAGCAGCCCGAGCCCAGCCGACTGGATCGCCACCAGGGTGACGATGCCTGCCAGCCGGAACGAGTTGAAGCTGAGCACCAGCACGGCCACCAGCAGCACGGCGACCAGGCTGACATGGGCCATCAGATTGCCCACCGATTCATCCCGCTTGGCGGCTTCTCCGCCAAACTCCAGTCGATAGCCCGGCGGCAATGCCAGCGCCTTGGCGGCCAGCCTCTCTTTTACCTGCTCCAGCACGGTTTGCGGCAGTACGCCGACCGCCAGATAGGCCTCCAGCACATTGACCCGCTCACCATCCCGACGGCTGATCTCCCCCCAGCTTGGCAGCGGCTCGGGAGTGGCCAGCGCCCGCAAGGTGAGATTGGCTGCCCCTTGCTGGCCGGTGCCGGTGAGCGACAGCGGCACATTGAGCAGCGCATCCGGATCCTGACGCAAGGGCTCGGCCAGTCGCACCCGAACCGGGATTGACTCGGTGCCTTCCAGCACAGTGCCGCCCAACCTGCCATCCAGTGCGCCCGCCAGCCGGGAGGCAACATCGGTCAGGCTCATGCCTGCCAGTCGGGCGGCCTCCTCATCGACCTGCAACCAGAGTTTGGGGGCCCCTGCCTGCAAGGTGGCGCGGGTCTGCACCACGGCCGGGGTATTGGCGAGCAGACTGCGCAGCTCCTCTCCCAGACGGTGCAGCTGTTCGAGGTCGGGGCCAAACAGCCGCAGTTCGACCGGGGCATTGAAAGGCGGCCCCTGTTCCAGCTTGCGCACCAGGATCTGCGCTTCGGGAAATTTTGCATCGAGCCGCTGCTGCAGTTGTGGAATGAGCCGCTCGGCAGCATCGGCATCCTGCAGGGTGATCATCCCCTGGGCGTAATCGGCCCGCCCCTGTTTTCTGGGCACCAGGTTGTAGTAGAAGCTGGGGGCGTTGTCGCCCACCACCCAGTCCTGACGAACCAGCTCGGGGAGGCTGGCCAGCTCGACGGAGATTCCCAGTGCCAGCTCGCGGGTGCGCGCCAGGCTCGCCTGTGGGGATAGGCTGGCCTCGATGTGGATCATGTCCCGGTCGGCAGGGGGAAAGAACTGTTCGGTGAGGCGGCCCGCCACCCAGAAACCGAGCAGGGGCAGCAGACTGACCAGCAGCAGGGTACGCCAGGGTTGAGCCAGCGCCATGGCGATGCTCTGCTGGAAACGGGCGCTCACCCGGGGCAGGTGCAAGCCATCCTGATACCAGCGTCCCCCCTGGTCACTGCCAATCCAGCGGGCTGCAAGGCCAGCCACCAGGGTGTGGGCGACGAGGTAGGATCCCAGCAGCGAACAGATCACCGCCCAGGCGATGCCGCCGACAAACTCGCCCGCCGGGCCCGGCATCAGAATGATCGGCATAAAGGCGAGCATGGTGGTGAGGGTGGAGCCCAGCAGTGGCAGCCAGAGGTGGCCGATGGCTTCCAGTGCGGCGGCACTCATGGCCATGCCGTGGCGGCGCTGATACTGCACCCGATCCGCCATGACGATGGCGTTGTCCACCATGATCCCGAGTGCCACCACCATACCGGTGACCGACATCTGGTGAATGGGCAGATTGATCAGGTTCATGCAGGCGAATGAGAACGCCACGGTAAGCGGCAGCGACAGGGCCACGATAATGGCGGCCTTGATTCCCAAGGTCACCAGCAGCACGGCCACTATGATGAGGAAGCCCTGCACAATGTTGATGAGCAGGGTGTCGAGCCGCTGATCGGTATAACGCTGCTGATCGAAGCTGGTGACGAGGCCGATATTATCCGGCAAGTCCTGTTGCAGCTGGGTCAGCATGGAGTCGACCCGTGCCGACCAGAGGTCGATGCGGTGATCCTGTGCCATGCGCAGGCCGACCACCACCGCCCGCTCACCATTGGCAAAGGCCAGTTGGCTTTCCGGCTGGTGCAGGGTACGCCGTACCTCGGCCAGATCGCCAAGGCGCAGGGTCTGGCCCTGCTCGCCGGTACGCAGCGGGATCTGGCGGATCCGCTCCAGGGTATCGAGGGCGCCACGGATCTCCACCTGAAAGCGATTGTGGCTGCCCTGCAACTCCCCGGCGGCTACTTTGGCATCGGCACCACTCAGCGCCTGGGCAAGCTGTTCGCCACTCATGCCGCTGGCACTGAGGGCGAGGGGATCGAACCGCACCTCGATCTCCTCCTGCGGTGCCCCGACCCGCTCGACGTATTCGGTGCCCGGCAGCTGGCGAGCCCGGCGCTCCAGCTCGGCGCTGTAACGGGCGAGGCGATCCAGCTGCGGCTGGCCCGGCCCGCGCCAGACCACATTGACCAGCCGGGTGAAGGGGTAGCCCTTCTCGTCATCCAGCTTGGGGGCACTGGCGCCGGCTGGCAGTCCGGCGGCAAGATCTGCCAGCCGGTCACGGACTCTGGACCAGACGGGCTCGACATCGCTGACCTCATCCTTGAGCTCCAGATTGATGATGGAGAGACCGGGGCGAGAGCTCGACTCGATCAGCTTGATCTCGCTCTGGGCCCGCAGCCGGTTCTCGATGGGCTCGCTCACCAGCGCCTCCACCCGCTCGGCGCTGGCCCCGGGGAAGTGGGTAACCACGCTGGCAAAACGGCTGGTGAGCTGGGGATCTTCGGTTCTGGGCAGAGTCTGCAATGCCGCAAGGGCGGCCGTCATCAGCAGCGCGACCGTCAACAGCAGCAGGCGGCCATTCTCGATAAACGGGCGGATCATGACTGTGGCTCCGGATGGCCTGCCTGATGATCCACGCTGGTTGTCAGGGTGACCTGCTGGCCCGGCACCAGTTTATGCAGGCCATCGGTCACCAGCTGTTCTTGTCCATTCAGGGCTCCACTGATCCAGGCCCGCTCGCCATCTTGCTGCAGCAGGGTGACGTCCCGGCTGACCACTCGGGGTGGTGTTTCATCGTTGAGCAGATAGAGGGTCCAGCTGCCGCGCAATCCCTGGGTCAGCGCGGTGAGCGGCACTTCGTAGGCGCGGGTGGGCTCGCGGGTCTGATGCAACAGGGTGATTAGTTGTCCCTCTGCCAGCTGTTCGCCGCCCCGGGTCAGCTGGAAGCGGGCGGTGCGGGTGTGGGTCTGCCCGTCTACTTGTACCCCCAGATTAAGCAGGCGCCCCTCCAGTGATTGCGCCCCGCTTTGCAGGGGGTAGTGTTGGCCGACGCTCAGGGACTCGGCCTGTTTCACCGGCACGCCGATATCGGCCTCCCACTGGCCGCTGCGGGTCAGGGAGAAGAGAGGCTGTCCTGCGGCTACCACAGCCCCCAATGCCTGCTCGCGGCTGACTACGATTCCGTTGAAGGGCGCGCGCAGCTGTGATTTCTCCTGTTTGACCCGGTTGGCTTCGAGGGCGGCGGCCAGCTGGTTGGCGCTTGCCTCCAGCATGCGGACTTTGCCTTGCTGTTCATCCAGCGCCTGACGGGAGCTGAACTGCTGCTGGCGCAGAGCGGTGAGTCGTTCGAGCGTCTGCCGGGCAAGGGTCAGTTCGGCCTCGTTCTGGGCGGCCTGGGCGGCCAGCTCTTTGGCTTCCACTGCCAGCAGCCGGGTGTCCAGTGTGGCGAGCAGTTCGCCAGCCACGACCGGCTCTCCGCGTCCCTTGTGCAGAGTGGCGATCCGCCCTGCCAGCTCGAAGCCTATCTGGCTGTGCTCGGGGGCGATCACCCGGCCATTGAAGCGGTGCAGCACCGGGTAGTGATCGCTGGCTTGCAGCGGCTGGGCGATCACCCGGGTCAGGGCGGGTGTTTCTTCTGACTCTGTGACCGGGCTGCAGCCACTCAGTAACAGCGCCAGCAGGATTAAGCAAAGTGTCATGACATCATCCTCTGGTTGACATAACATCAAATCACACCGGTGAGTCTAGTTTTTCGAAACTAGACTGTCCAGTTTGATTTTGGAGGAAAAATGAACATCTCACCCCGTAGTCAGCAGAAGCGGGCTGCGATCCTCGATGCTGCCGGGCGGCTCTTCTGTCAGCACGGTCTGCATCTGGTCAGCATGGACATGGTGGCCAGTGAAGCGGGCGTCTCCAAGCAGACGGTCTACAGCCATTTTGCCAACAAGGAGTCGCTGTTTGCCGAAGCGGTGGGCAGCAAGTGCGTCAGCAGCGAGCTGATGCCGGAGGTATTGTTGCGTGGCAACAATGTGCGGGAGAGCCTGATTGCCTTTGGTCGCAGCTTTCGCAAGTTGATCCTGAGCGATGATGCCATCAATATCTTTCGCACCTGCATCAGCTGCAACGATGCCCAGCTGGCCACCCTTTTTTTCGAGGCGGGCCCGCTCTACGTGACCGAGATGCTGTCCAACTGGCTGGAGCAGCAGAAGCAGCAAGGCCTGCTGTGCCATCAAGACAGCGAACAGGCCGCCTTGCAGCTGTTGCTGATGTGGCAGGGCAAGGAGCGCATGCTCCGTGAGCTGGGTCTGCCGTTGACCCAGAGCGCTGCCGAGCAGGATGCCTGGACCCTGAGTTGTGTCGATCTCTTCCTGACTGCCGCCGCTCCCCCGCAAAAATAATGGAGGTGGCAATGAGCCACACAGTGACAGATGCCCAGCGCAAGTGGCTGCCCCTGCTGGCGGCGGTCGGTTTCTTTATGCAGGCGCTGGATGGCACCATTCTCAACACTGCCCTGCCCAGCATGGCCGAGACCTTGGGAGAGAGCCCGCTGCAGATGCAGTCGGTGATCATCGCCTACATGCTGACGGTGGCGCTGCTGATCCCGGCTTCCGGCTGGCTGGCAGACAGATTCGGCACCCGCCGTATCTATCTGGCCGCCATCTCGCTCTTTACCCTCGGCTCGCTCGCCTGTGCCGCCTCCAATTCGCTCTCCATGCTGGTGGCCGCCCGTGTGCTTCAGGGGATTGGTGGTGCGCTGCTGATGCCAGTGGGACGGTTGGCGGTGCTGCGGGTCTATGACAAGCATGAGCTGCTGCGGGTGATGTCGTTTGTCACCATCCCGGGGCTGCTCGGCCCGCTGATGGGGCCGGCACTCGGTGGCTGGCTGGTGGAAGTGGCGAGCTGGCACTGGGTATTTCTCATCAACCTGCCGGTGGGGCTGCTCGGCTTTATCGCCAGCTGGCACTTTATGCCGGAGCTGCGGCAGCAGACCGCCCGGTTTGACTGGCAGGGCTTTGTGCTGTTCAGCGTCGGCATGGTGCTGGTGTCGGTCGGCTTGCAGGGGCTGGGGGAGCACAGCATCTCCACTGGTTGGGCGCTGTTTGCACTGATCTTCGGCTTGGCGGCGATGGCGAGCTACTGGCTCTATGCCGCCAATGCACCGCAGCCGCTCTTTAGCCTGAACCTGTTCAAGACCGCCACCTTTGCCATCGGCATCTGGGGCAACCTGTTTGCCCGCCTTGGCAGCGGCGCCATGCCTTTCCTCACCCCGCTGTTTCTGCAGCTGGGGCTCGGCTTCTCCCCGAGCAAGGCGGGGATGACCATGATCCCCACAGTGATTGGCGCCATGCTGACCAAGACGCTGGTGAACAAGCTGATTCCGAAGGTGGGCTATCGCCGCATTCTGATCGGCAACACCCTGTTGCTGGGGGCGATGATCGCCAGCTTCTACTTTATCGACAACCAGCTCCCCTACGGGGTCCTGCTGGGCTGGCTGACGATCTTCGGCGCCATCAACTCGCTGCAGTTCTCCGCCATGAACACTCTCACGCTGCAAGATCTCAGCCCGACCCTGGCCAGCAGTGGCAACGGTCTGCTCTCGGTGGTGATGCAGCTCTCCATGAGCTTGGGGGTGGCGATTGCCGCCAGCCTGCTCGGGCTCTTCTCGGCGGGCACCTCAGCGGCTAACGGCCAGTGGCTGGCCGGGTTCCACCTTACCTACCTCTGTGTTGGGCTGCTCTCCATGCTGGCGGCGCTGATCTTCGCCCAGCTGGCGCGCGATGGGGTTACGCCGTCGGGGCGGGCAGATAGCTTACCTCGCAGGGAAGCTGCGCCAACACTTCGGCCAGATGCTCGGTCGCCAGCAGAAAGGTCTGCTCCGGGTGGCCCGGAGTCCAGGTGAAGGCGGTGTGGTTGAGCAGTTGCTGGTCCACCAATAGTGGAATATCGGCACGGGGCAGGAAGGGGCAGACCGCCCCCGGCAGGCAGCCAATCTCCGCCTGCATCTCTTCGGCGGTGCAGATGGAGGGCTTGGCACCGAGCGCAGCCTTGACCGCCTTGTTGTCGAGCCGTCCGTCCCTGTGGGTCAGCAGCAGGGCGAAGCGGCCATCCTTGAACTTGAGAAACAGGGTCTTGCTGAACTCCGCCTGCCAGCCGAGGCGGGCCTTGACCTTTTCATCGGTGGCGTAGTCGAGAATGGGTTCATGCTCATAGCGCTGGTGGGGCAGTTCTGCCAGCAGCTGGCAGTTGAAGTGGTGAATGGTATCGAGTGGCATGGGGTTCTCCTGTAGTGGGCGCTATCCTGCCAGCCTCGCAGGGTCAGGCCCAATGACACTTTCTTATCCGTAATAAGCAACCCTGTCCGTGAAAACAACAAGGGCGCCGTGAGGCGCCCTTGTGGATCAGTGATGCTGCAATTCGCACGCTTCCCAGTGAAAGGGAATGGGGCACAGCTGCTGGGAGGCCTTGTCATAGGCTTGCCATAGCTCGCCCATGGTGCGGCCATCGACGGGGTGGCGCAGTTTGGGGGCCAGCTCGGCCAGCGGCCAGAGCACGAAGGCGTTGGTGAGCACTTCACCACGCGGCAGCACCAGCGGGGTGTCGCAGACCAGATCGCCATAGAGCAGCAAATCGAGATCCAGGGTGCGCGGGGCGAACTTCTTGGCATCCGGCTCGCGGCCGTGGGCGAACTCCATGGCCCGCAGTCGCTGGCAGACGGTGGCCAGCGGCAGATCGGTCTCGGCAGCTGCCACCAGGTTGTAGAAGGGGCGGCCGTTGAAGCCGACCGCTTCGCTCTCGAATACCCGGGAGACCCGCAGCTGGCCAAATTCGGCGTGCAGGGCATCGAGTCCGGCACGGATATGGCGATCCCGCTCGATGTTGGAGCCCAGGCTGATATAGATGGTGGTCATCAGTTGCTGCTCGCGGCCGGCGTGCGATGGCGCAGGATCTCGACGCCGACCCCGGCGGCATTGGGCACGGCGCCCGGCTTGGTGAGGGTCACCTTGACCCACTGTACCCGCTCGTCGGCGAGCACCAGCATGGCAACCTGCTCGGCCATGGTCTCGACCAGCTCGACCACCTTGCCGCTGACATGCTCGCAAATCTTGTTGGAGAGGTCGGCATAATCCAGTGCCAGATTGATGTCGTCGGTTGCTGCCGCGGGGCGGTTGTCGAACCCCATCTCGAGGTCAAAACGGAGCTTTTGGCGAATGCCCTTCTCCCACTCATATACACCTATGGTGGTCAAAACTTCGAGTCCGCGAATAAACACCTTGTCCATGACTGTACTTCTTCTTTACTCTTGATGGGCTGTGATGACAGCGCAGGGATGCTGGCCGGGCAACAGGCTTGCCGAGGCGCTCTGGGTGGGCATGGGCCCATGCCAGCGTATGTGGCCCGCATCATACCCCATTCATATCGTGGTAAAAACGACCAAGATGACGGCCCTGACGATTTTGATGATTATTCTGGCCTACCTGGGTGGTTCACTATCCAGTGCTGTGCTGGTCTCCCGCTGCACCGGTCTGCCCGACCCGCGGGATCATGGCTCCCACAATCCGGGGGCAACCAATGTGCTGCGCCTCGGTGGCCGGATGGCGGCGCTGGTGGTGCTGCTGCTCGATGTGCTCAAGGGTACTGTGCCCGTCTATCTCGCCTGGTATCTGCAGATCAAACCCGTCTATCTCGGCTTTATCGGGGTCGCCGCCTGCCTCGGCCATATGTACCCCATCTTCTTTCATTTTCGTGGTGGCAAAGGAGTCGCCACGGCACTGGGGACCATGATGCCCATCGGCTTTACCATGGGGGGCGCCGTGATTGGCACCTGGCTGCTGGTGTTGCTGGTGAGCGGCTACTCCTCGCTGGCCTCCATCATTACCGTGCTGCTGACGCCGCTCTTTACCTACCTGCTCAAACCCGAATACACCCTGCCAGTCTCGCTGCTCTCCTGCCTTATCCTGATCCGCCATCACGAGAACATCTCCCGCCTGCTCAAGGGGGAGGAACCCAGAGTCTGGGGGCGAAAAGGCGCGGCCTGTACCGAAGAAGTGGCAGAAATGGACGATGTTGCGCAAAAAAGAGACGAACGAGACAAAAAGTGAAATTTCCCGTTGACCATCTGCCTTAAAATCCGTTTAATAGCGCCCACGCCCAGATAGCTCAGTCGGTAGAGCAGGGGATTGAAAATCCCCGTGTCGGCGGTTCGATTCCGTCTCTGGGCACCAATTTTGGTGCCATGAAAGAAAAAATTTGTTCATGCACAATGGTTTAAAGTGTGCCGGCTTAGCTCAGTAGGTAGAGCAACTGACTTGTAATCAGTAGGTCACCAGTTCGATTCCGGTAGCCGGCACCATTTGCCCAGATAGCTCAGTCGGTAGAGCAGGGGATTGAAAATCCCCGTGTCGGCGGTTCGATTCCGTCTCTGGGCACCAATTACAATTCCTCCTTAGTTCAGTCGGTAGAACGGCGGACTGTTAATCCGTATGTCACTGGTTCAAGTCCAGTAGGAGGAGCCAATTCAAAAAGCCCTTGTCGCAAGACAAGGGCTTTTTTCTATTTGGCGCAGCCATTTTTTAACCATAAAAACAACCACACACGCACAGATGAACCGCAGGATAGATATGGAAAATCATGTAGTTATAGAGTCAAAGGGGCGACTTGCCGCCATTCGAAACTGGATGGAACCCGTGCTGGTGCTGCTTATTCTCGGCAGCCTGTTCGGTTACCTCGGCAGCCAGATGGGCCTCTCTGCCATGGTCAACACCCTGTTCAATACCGCCCACCAGCTGCTGCTCAATACCGTGCTCTTTATCATGGGGATCACGGTGCTCTCCGGTGCCCTGAGCCAACTCTTGAGCGAGTTCGGGGTGATCCGTCTGCTGGAGGTGCTGCTGGCCCCCCTGATGAAGCCGGTGTTTCGCCTGCCTGGCCGCACCGCCCTGGCGGCGCTGATGACCTTCTTCTCCGACAACCCGGCGGTGATCAGCCTTGCCAAGGACAGCCGCTTTCGTAAAGGCTTCACCCCCTGGCAGCTGGTGTCGCTCACCAATTTCGGCACCGCCTTCGGCATGGGGCTGATCGTGGTCACCTTTATGGCCACCCTGCAACTACCGAGCGGTGAATCCACGGCCAGTGCGGCGCTGATCGGGCTGCTCGGTGCTCTGGTGGGCTCGGTGGTCTCTACCCGACTGATGCAGCGGATGATCCGCCCACTGGTGGGGGAAGTGCTGAACGATGACGCTGTATCGTCCGACGGCCGCAAGGTAGGGGTGACCAAAGAGGCGGCTCCCGGCTGGCTGAGGATCCTCAACTCTCTGCTCGATGGCGGCAAATCTGGCGTGGAGCTGGGGATGGCGGTGATCCCCGGGGTGCTGATCATCAGCACCTTCGTGATGCTGCTGACCTTCGGCCCGGGCGACAAGGGCTATACCGGCGAAGCGTTTCAAGGGGTTGCCCTGCTGCCAGTGCTGGCCGCCAAGGTGAGCTGGCTGTTTGACCTGCTGTTTGGCTTCCAGCAGCCGGAGCTGGTTGCCTTCCCGGCTACCTCGCTCGGTGCGGTTGGTGCCGCCATGTCTCTGGTGCCCCCTTTTATCGCCAAGGGGTGGATCACCGGTAACGAGGTCGCGGTGTTTACCGCCATGGGGATGTGCTGGAGTGGCTTCCTGAGCACCCACACCGCCATGCTGGATGCTCTCGGTTATCGCCACCTCACCTCCCGCGCCATCGTCGCCCACACCATCGGCGGCCTGTGCGCCGGGGTAGCCGCTCACCAGCTTTATATGCTGCTGGGCTGAGCAGGGTGAAAAGAGAGAGGGGCGCTGTGGCGCCCCTCTCTGTATCTATCGGTGACGAGTTGGCTCGTCCTTCGGTTTACTCAACATAGCCGAGCAGGCTCTGTGCGATCACCGCTTCCGGCATCATCTCCCGCAGCCCGGCGATCAGTTTTTCCCCCGCCTCATGCAGCGCAGCCAGCGGCATCTCGGTCAGGCTCTCCAGAATGAACCACATCTGGCCCGAATCGACACTGAGTCGGGTACGCACACCCTGCCGCCAGTTCCAGCGCCGACAGGTGACCCCCTTGTCATCCCGCCAGACCACCTCGCCGGGTTCCGGAGATTCGTGTGCGGGTTCGCCCCCCTTCATGGTATCGAACTGCTCGCTGCCATCGGCTACCACCAGTCGCGGTAGTCCCTCATAGGTGAGCAGGTTTTCGCCCCCCACCGGAATGGCGTAGCGGATACTGATGGCGTTGTAGAGATCGACTACGGGATCGATGGCGGGCAGGTTGCCATCGCGGGCGACCCGCTTTCTCAGAGCCTCGGCGGAACAGGGAGTCCGCTGCGGCTTGGCGCCAAATTTTCTGAACAGCTCGCCCCAGGCGGCGAGATGCGCCTCTGCCCACGGCACATCGGCGGTCAGCATGGCGGTGCAGGCTTCATCAAGGGCGCGCGCCCCCACGTTCGGGTCGACCACGGCGGCGGCCTGCACCGTGATGCTCAAAGCGCGAAAGCCGGGAGCCAGCTGGTTGACTTCGGGGGAGATATAGGGGGTGATCAGGGACATAGCGACTCCATAAACGAAAGAGGCTGGGAGAAGGCGGCTGCCGGCCAGCATAGCGGCAACGGCAAATCCGGTTTGAGAGCCATCATGCGCGAACATGTTAGATAAGAAAATTTACATGATCTTAATGCCCATAAGTTTAATGAATGAAAAATGACGTGATCAAGGGGATGGCGGGCATGTAGCGGTATATAGCGAAGAGGAGCCCTGCCGTCTCCGGTTTGCTGCGGTAATGCCCCTTTGCCGCCTGGAACTGCAGCGGCAGCCGCTGGCCGCCCGGCTCTCTTGTGATGACCTCAGTTGCAATGCCCAAGCACGAGGCGGTCACTCAAATTGCTAGGTTGTTCAATGAGTTGGCTATGGTTGGCGTTTTTTCATCGTTCTGGCCCCGCTTATGCATTCCTCTTGGCAACACCATCAAGGGTCGTTGTCGCGGAGAGATATCATGATCAGCAACCAGCTTCCCCTTGCCTCTATCGCCCTCAAGCTGGGCAGTCAGCTGCTCGGCAGCAGTGCCAAACCCGAGTCTGTGCAGCAAACAGTGCAGGAAGATCGCCTCGCCCCTACCGTCCAGAGCTTGTTCCAGCGGCTGGGAATCAAGGATGCCAATAGCGAGCAGAACCGCGCTGCCATCAACCACTTTATGGGGGAGCTGATGCAGACTCTGGGGCAGGAGAATGGCGGCCAATCCCTCCCTGCCGCCATCGATAGCGCCCGTAGCCAGTTGGCCAATGGTACCCAGAGCACCCGCCTCGATGCCCTGCAAAGCGAGCTCGATACCCTCAAGGATTCCCTCGGTGCCAGCCATCTCAACCTCGACCAGCTGCTCGGCACCTTTAAACAGACCCTGCCCAATGGCAAGGGGGAGGGGGTGGGCAAACTGCTCAATGCCAGTGCGTGAAATGCCTGAACAGTATCGACTTCAGTAGATGACGAGCCTGTCAATAAATAATCTGGTAGCGTATTCGTGTGGATGTGATGCAAAGCGTGACTATGGCTATTTCCTAGGAATAGCCCACCCGTTTCATATCCATAGAAGAGAGGAATTCATATCTTTCTATTCGTGGAGAATCAAAGATGTTTTCAATCAAATCAGTGAAATGTAAGAAATGCAGTAACCACTTCAAAGGGTTCGTGCTGGGTTCTTTCAACGTAATGAGTGAATACACTGCAGCTTGCCCAGCTTGTGGATATATCGTGTCAGTTTATGGAAGTGGTGAATTCATTGATAAGGCAATACCTGCAAATGCCATTATGTTGAAAAGCGCTTAAAGCCAAGATAAAGCAAGAGGGGGAGCGATTGCTCCCCCTCTTATTTTCCAAATACATCAGAGATCAACCCGCCCGTTTGGCCAGCCACAGCTCTGCGGCAGTGAGGGCTGCCTCAACCTGTTCGCGGGCGACGCCGCCTTTGGCAACCCGTTTGGCCAGGGTCGCTTCCAGCTCCAGATTGGGGTAGACGTCGAACTCGATCACCGGGCTGAAGCGCTGGAACTCGCCGATGGAGAGCTCCTCCAGCGGTTTGCCCACGCTGATGGCAAAGACCACGGTTTCGCCGACGATATGGTGCGCTTCACGGAACGGAATCCCCTTGGCAACCAGATAGTCCGCCAGCTCGGTGGCGTTGGCGTAGCCGCCTTGCGCCGCCGCCATGGTGCGTTCGCCGTTGACCTTCAGATCGATCAGCACCAGCGCCGCCATATCGAGGCAGTCGTGCCAGGTGTCGAGGGCATCGAACAGCCCCTCCTTGTCTTCCTGCATGTCCTTGTTGTAGGCCAGCGGCAGCGCCTTGAGGCTCATCAGCATGCCCATCTGGGCGCCGACCACCCGGCCGGTCTTGCCACGGATCAGCTCCAGCGCATCCGGGTTCTTCTTCTGCGGCATCAGCGACGAGCCGGAAGTGACCGCATCGGAGAGCTCGACAAAGCCCGCCTCGCCGGTGTTGTAGAAGATAAGGTCTTCGGCAAAGCGCGACAGGTGGGTCATGGAGAGGGACGCCACGTGCATCAGCTCCACTACGTGATCCCGATCGGAGACCGAATCCAGACTGTTGCGGGTGGCGCCACCAAAGCCCATGTCGAGCGCCAGCGCTTCGCGGTCGATGGCATAGGCAGTGCCCGCCAGCGCGCCGCAGCCGAGCGGGCTGGTGTCGAGCCGCTTGAGGGCATCCTGTAGCCGGGAGTAGTCCCGCTCCAGCATCTCCACATAGGCCAGCGCCCAGTGAGCGAAGGTGACCGGTTGGGCCCGCTGCAGGTGGGTGTAACCGGGCAGCACCGCGGCCTGATTGGCACGGGCGGAGGCGACCAGTCCCTGCTGCAGGGCGGTGATGGAGCCGAGCAGCAGCTCACCCTGCGCCTTGCACCAGAGTTTCAGGTCGGTGGCGACCTGATCGTTGCGCGAGCGGCCGGTGTGCAGCTTCTTGCCAAGATCGCCGACGGCGGCAATCAGCTGGCTCTCGACCCAGGAGTGGATATCTTCGGCATCCGAATTGAGGATCTGCTGGGGATCCTGCTGCACCGAGGCGAGCAGTACCTCCATCGCCTGCTGCAGTTTGCCCTGCTCGTCACTGGTCAATACGCCCACCTTGACCAGCGCTTTGGCCCAGGCCATGGAGCCCTGAATATCCTGCTCCGCCAGCCGGTAATCGAACCGCAGCGAATCGTTGAACTGCTTGAACCGGCTATCGGCTCCCTGACTGAAGCGTCCACCCCAAAGTGCCATACTGCTCTCCTTGAATGCGTTGTCGGCGGCGCCCTGGCCACCGAGCTTGAAATCGTGCCCTGTTTTTCTGCGAGCCTGTTATCTCACAGAAGCGGCCGGGGCGCTGCCGCTCTTGTCACACCTGCCGATGATGGCTCAGGGGCCATGCCCTCGGCCTATAGAAGAGGGGGCCATGCCCCCTCAACGGAATCAACGGGTTATCGCGCTTGCTTAACCGTGGGTGTGGTCGCCACCGATGGCTTGATGTTGTTCCTTCATGGCGCGGATCCGGCTGGCCAGGGTGTAGAGACGGATAAAGCCTTCGGCATGGCTCTGGTCATACACTTCATCGGCGCCGAAGGTGGCGAAATCTTCGGAGTAGAGGCTGTTCGGCGACTTCTTCTGCACAGCGGTGACCTGACCCTTGTACATCTTCAGCACCACTTCACCATCCAGATCTTCGGCGATGGCGTTGGCAGAGGCGAGGATCGCTTTGCACAGCGGGGTGAACCAGCGGCCGTCATAGACCAGATGGGAGAACTCGGCACCCAGCTTCTCCCGCCAGGCGCGGGTCGGGCGATCCAGTACCAGCTCTTCCACGGCGCGCAGCGCGGCGACCATCACGGTACCGCCCGGGGTTTCGTAGCAGCCGCGGGACTTCATCCCCACCATCCGGTTTTCGGTGATGTCGATGCGGCCCACGCCGTGCTTGCCGGCACGCTCGTTCAGGGTCATCAGGATCTGGTGCGGGCTGAGCGGCTGGTCATCCACGGCCACCACTTCACCCTGCGCCACGGTCAGCTTGACGTACTCCGGCTGATCCGGTGCCTGTTCGGCCGGTACGGTCCACTGCCAGACTGCTTCGGAGGGCTCGTTCCAGGTGCTCTCCAGCTCGCCACCTTCGGTGGAGATGTGCCAGGCGTTAGCGTCGCGGCTGTAGATCTTCTTCAAGGTCGCCTTGCAGGGGATGTTGCGGGTCTCCAGATAGGAGAGCAGATCTTCCCGGGAGCGCATATCCCAGATCCGCCACGGGGCGATCACTTTCAGCTGGGGCGCCAGCGCGGCGACCGCACCTTCGAAACGCACCTGATCGTTACCCTTGCCGGTGCAGCCGTGGGAGATGGCATCGGCCCCTTCCGCCAGTGCCGCTTCGACCATCGCCTTGGCGATCACCGGACGGGCCATGGAGGTGCCCAGCAGATAGGTGCCTTCATAGACGGCGGCGGTCTTCAGGGTCGGGTAGACGTACTCTTTGACGAACTCTTCCCGCAGATCCTTGATGATGCACTTGGTGGCACCGGAGGCGATGGCCTTCTGCTCGATCCCTTCCAGATCGTCGCGCTCCTGACCGACGTCGGCCACGAAGGCAATGATTTCGGCGTCATAGTGCTCTTTCAGCCAGGGAATGATGGCCGAGGTATCCAGTCCACCCGAGTAAGCCAGTACGATCTTGTTGATTCCGCTCATGTTACTTCTCTCCGTGATGATTCGATGATGATTCAATAAAAGGGTCGTGATTCAGGTTGAGTGCCGCGTTACTTGCCGCCGAGAAGGGTCAGCAACACGGCGTTCTGGATATGCATCCGGTTTTCGGCCTCGTCCATGATGAGGGAGGCGGGGCCATCCATCACCTGCGAAGTGATCTCCAGCTCCCGGTGCGCCGGTTGGCAGTGCAGCACATGCTGGATGCCGGTGCGGTCGAGCAGGGCCTGGTTGATCTGGTAAGGCATAAAGAGGTCTTTGACCTGCTCCATCGGGGTGTTGTCACCCATGGAGACCCAGGTATCTGTGTAGGCCACGTCGAACCCTTCGATATCTGCCACGTCATCGCTGATGTGGATGGTCGCTCCCGACTTGGCCGCCAGTGCCTGCGCCTGCAGGAAGATCTGGGTATCCGGGCCGTGGCCTTTCGGGCAGATCAGGGTGACGTCGGTGCCCAGGGTCGCCCCCAGCAGCAGCAGAGAGTGGCTGACGTTGTTGCCATCACCGAGGTAGGCAAGCTTCACCTTCGACAGGTCGTCGTAGTGCTCGGCAATGGTCATAAAGTCGGCCAGCCCCTGACAGGGGTGGTAGAGGTTGCACAGGCTGTTCACCACCGGCACTGTGCCGTGCGCTGCCAGCTCGACCAGGGTCTGGTGATCGAACACCCGGGCGACGATGGCATCACACCAGCGGGACAGGTTGGCGGCGAAATCTTTCACCGACTCCCGCTTGCCCAGCGCGCCGTTCTGCTGATCCAGATAGACGCTGTGGCCGCCCAGTTTGGCGATGCCGATGTCGAAAGTGACCCGGGTGCGCAGGGAGGGTTTCTCGAACAGGGTGACCACGCTCTTGCCCGCCAGCGCCTGGTTGTACTTCTTCGGGTCGGCCTTGACCGCTTTGCCCAGCGCAATCAGCGCCTCGATCTGGGCTTTGTTCAGATCACTGTCTTTCAGAAGATGTTGCATCGGATGTTCCTTGTTCCGGTGGAGATCAAATGGCCACTTGGGTGCCGACCGCGCCGCCAGCCAGCAGCTTGAGCAGCTGGTCCGGGTAACGCCAGCTGGCGACACAGACCGGCTTGCCGAGGGTCTCGGCGGCGTGCAGGGCCGCTTCTACCTTGACCGCCATACCGTCGCGGATCACCCCTTTCTCCATCAGATCCAGCGCGGTCAGCTTGTCGAGCTGGGTCACCAGCTTGCCCTTGCCATCCAGGATGCCGCTCACGTCGGAGAGCATTACCAGATCGGCGCCGAGCGCCTCGGCAATGGCGGTGGCCGCCTGATCCGCGTTGACGTTCATCAGCTGCCCCTCGGCTGTGATGCCGATGGAGCTCACCACCGGCAGGAAGCCCTGACCGAGGATGCCTGCTACCAGCGCCGGGTTGCCCGGCTTGCACTCGCCTACGGCGCCGAGATCCGGGTCGAGCTGAGTCACCTGACAGAGGCCGCCATCTGCCAGACAGAGCCCCACCGCCGGAATGCCGGTGGCGATCGCCTTGGCCATCATCTGCTTGTTGGCGGTCCCTGCCAGCGCCCCGGCAATAAAGGGGATCTGCTCGAACGGGGTTACCCGCAGGCCATTCTTCTTGGTGGAGGTGAGACCCAGCCCCTTGAGCAGGTCATCCACCAGACAGCCACCGCCGTGCACCAACACCAGCGGACGGTGCTGATCGTCGAGGAAGGTTTTGAGGGTGGCGAACAGGGCGGTCAGCGCCTCGTCGTTCTCGATAAGGGCGCCGCCCAGCTTGATTACCAACGTCTGTTTGTCCATGTTCGAGATCCTTCCTAAGTCCTTAAATCAGGCCGGTGGCCGGTTCAAAACCAAATTTGATATTTATGCACTGCATGGCTTGCGAGGCTGCGCCCTTGAGCAGGTTGTCGATGGCAGAGACCACCACCAGCATGTTGCCCTGCTGTTGCCAGGCGATATCGCAGTAAGGGGTGTTTGCCACACCGCGAATAGAGGGCATCTGGCCGGTGAGGCGCACCAGCGGCTTGCCTTCGTAAGCCTTGAGGAAAGCCTGATCCACCTGGGTCGGCGTCACGCCGTCCGCCAGCTGCACATAGATGGTGGCCAGAATGCCGCGCACATAGTTGCCAAGGTGGGGCTGGAACAGCACCTCCTTGCCGAGGTGGTGGCTGATCTCCGGCTGGTGTCTGTGGTTGAAGGTGCCGTAAGGGTTGAGGCTCACTTCGCAGAAGCTGGTGTTGATGGCCGCCTTGCGACCGGCGCCGGAGACCCCGGAGACGGCGTTGATGATCGGCTGCCACCCCTTGGCAATCAGCCCATCCTGCTGCAGTGGCTTGAGGGCGCAGAGGGAGGCTGTCGGGTAGCAGCCGGGCACGGCAATCAGCTGGGCGCTGGCGATGGCATCAGCGTTCCACTCGGCCAGGCCATAGACGGCCTGATCCAGCCACTGTTTGCTGTCGTGGGTGAAGCCGTAGAAGCTGTCGTAAAAGCCCTGATCCTTGACCCGGAATGCGCCGGAGAGATCGAACACCGGCAACCCCTTGGCGAGAAACTTGGGTGCGAGCTCGGCGCTCACCTCGTGGGCGGTGGCTAGCAGCACCAGATCGGCCTGGGTCAGGATCCGGGTCATGCCGTCGTCGTCCAGCGGCAGCAGCGGCTGATCGAGGGCTCCGACCCACTGGGGATGCAGGGAAGAGAAGCGCTTGTGGGCATCCTGACTGCCGGCGGAGACATAGAGGCCGAACAGTTTGAGTTGTGGGTGGTTCTGTACCAGTGCGGCCAGTTCGGCTCCCGCGTAGCCACTGGCACCGACGATAACGGTGTTAAGCATGTTGAATATTCCAAGTCAGAGTTCGAGATTCACAGCATGACGCTGCAGTGCACAAGGGGGTTCGATCGCCCCTTTGCACAAGTGCGGAGGGGCAATTCAGGCGGGTGTGTGTCGTCGGTTATAGATCAGGTGACAGAACATTAACTTTCCCTTACAACTAGAAGCCTTTGTTGATGAGCCAGATATTCAGGTAAAATTACAGAATATTCATGCACTCACTTTGCATTTGTATTTTCTAACAGAAACATTCCGGGGACGCAAGGAGGAGCTGATGGCCAATCTGGATTTTTTTTCACTTTATAAGAATATTATTGCGATTCCCTCTATCAGCAGCACGGATCCCAAGTGGGATCAGAGCAACGAGGCGGTGATCCGGCTGCTGGCCGACTGGTTCGGTCAGCTCGGTTTTCAGTGCGAGGTAACGGCACTCCCCGATCTGCCGGGCAAGTTCAATCTGGTGGCGACGATCGGTCAGGGGGAGGGCGGCTTGTTGCTGGCAGGTCACACAGATACTGTGCCGTTCGATGAGGGGGGCTGGAGCAAGGATCCCTTCAAGGTGACCGAAGAGGGCAACCGCCTCTATGGCCTCGGCACCATCGACATGAAGGGCTTCTTCGCCTTTATCGTCGAGGCGCTCAAAGAGATTGACCTCAAGACGCTCAACAAGCCGCTGCGCATCCTCGCCACTGCCGACGAAGAGACCACCATGGCGGGGGCCCGCGCCATTGCCGCGGCAGCCGAGCTGAAACCCGACTACGCGGTGATTGGCGAGCCGACCGGACTGGTGCCTGTGGTGGCCCACAAGGGACATATGTCGGAGGCGATCCGTATTACCGGCAAGAGCGGTCACAGCTCGGATCCCGCCAACGGCGTCAACGCCATGGAGATCATGCACAAGGCGATGGGACAGGTGCTGCGCTTGCAGCAGGATCTGAAAGATCGCTACGCCGACCACCGTTTTGCCGTGCCACAGCCGACTCTGAACCTGGGTTACATTCAGGGGGGCGACAGCCCGAACCGCATCTGCGGCTGCTGCGAGCTGCATATCGATCTGCGACCCACTCCGCAGGTGGGGCCGGATGAGCTGATGGGGATGCTCAAAGAGGCGCTGTCGCCCATCGAGATCCACCAGCCGGGCTGTCTGCATCTGCAACATCTGCACGAGCCTATTCCCGCCTATGCCTGCGCCGACGACTCTGTGCTGGTGCGCGAAGCTGAGAAGGCGAGCGGCCGTGCCGCCGAGTCGGTCAACTACTGCACCGAGGCGCCGTTTATCCAGCAGCTTGGCTGCGAGACCATAGTGATGGGCCCCGGTCATATCACCCAGGCGCACCAGCCGGATGAGTATCTCGACCTCTCCTTCGTCAAGCCGACCACCTCGGTGTTGCAGCACCTGATCAGACGTTTTTGCCTGTAGCGGCGGCGGTGAAAGGGGCGTAAGAACTGTAAGTAAGTTACATAACAAGCCGGTTGTGGAGTGGTGATGGAAATACATGTTCTGAATCGGCCTGTTATTTGACCTTGCGCAGACAATCTGGGTAGATTGTCACCCTAAGATGACGGAGCATATGTTGTAATCGCACAACAATAAGTGAGGTCGTCTAGCACCCCGGATGGGTGTCAGGCACCAACAAGATAAGGATGTGGAATGAACGAAAAGTACGCCGCACTACGCGCCAACGTAGGTATGCTGGGTCAGCTGCTGGGTAAATCCATCAAGGATCATCAGGGTCAGGCCTTTCTCGACAAGATCGAAACTATTCGCCAATTGGCCAAGTCTTCCCGCAAGGGCAATGAATCAGACCGGGAACGTCTGCTCGATACCCTGCGCACCCTGAGCGATGACGAACTGCTGCCGGTGGCCCGCGCCTTCAGCCAGTTCCTCAATCTGGCCAACGTGGCGGAACAGTTCCACACCATCTCCCGTCGCTGCGAAGAGCAGGTCTGCACCCCGGACCCGCTGGAGCAGATGTTCGACAAGCTGAAAGCCTCCAACCTGTCGCAAGAGGCCATCATTCAGGCCGTGCGCGAGCTGGATATCGATCTGGTGCTGACCGCTCACCCCACCGAGGTGACCCGTCGCACCCTGATCCACAAGCACGTGCAGCTCAACGACTGCCTCGAGGCGCTGGAACTTTCCGACCTGCTGCCACGCGAGCGGGACAAGATCCTCAATCGCATCGAGCAGCTGATCAATCAGGCGTGGCATACCAACGAGATCCGCGAACAGCGCCCGACCCCGGTCGACGAGGCCAAGTGGGGCTTCGCCGTGGTGGAGAACAGCCTGTGGCCTGCCATTCCCGAATTCATGCGCAATCTGGACGAGCGTCTGCAACACCATCTGGGTGTGCGGCTGCCGCTGGATGCCGCGCCGGTCAAGTTCACCTCCTGGATGGGCGGTGACCGTGACGGCAACCCCTTCGTCACCGCCAAGGTGACTGCCGAAGTGCTGGAGCTGGGCCGCTGGATGGCGGTGAGCCTGTTCTACAAAGACATCAAGGAGCTCACCTCCGAGCTCTCCATGTCTGACTGTACCGACGCCGTGCGCGCTCGCGTTGGCGATCACCCCGAGCCCTACCGTGCGCTGGTGCGCGAGCTGCGTGAAGCGCTGCGCGAGACCAAGGAGCACCTCACCGCCAAGGTGCAGGGCCAGGCGAGCGAGAGCCAGGATCTGGTCAAGACCACCGCCCAGCTGCGCGAGCCGCTGGAGCTCTGCTACCACTCATTGCACGCCTGCGGCATGGGCAACATCGCCGATGGCATGCTGCTGGATGTGCTGCGCAAGGTCGCCTGTTTCGGCATCCATCTGGTCAAGCTCGATATCCGTCAGGATGGCGAGCGTCACGGGCTGGTCTTCTCCGAGCTGACCCGCTATCTGGGTCTGGGTGACTACGCCGAGTGGAGCGAAGATGACAAGCAGGCCTTCCTGCTCAACGAACTGAACTCCCGCCGCCCGCTCATTCCCCACGACTGGGAACCGAGCGCCGAGGTGCGCGAGACGCTGGATACCTGTCAGGTTATCGCCGAGCACGACCCCGATGCGTTCGGTATCTACATCATCTCCATGGCCGGTGCGCCGTCCGACGTGCTGTCGGTGCAACTGCTGCTCAAAGAGGCGGGCTGCAAGTTCCGCATGCCGGTCGCCCCGCTGTTTGAAACCCAGGATGACCTGATGGCAGGCACCGCCGTGATGGAGCGTCTGCTCTCGGTGGACTGGTATCGCGGCTACATTCAGGGCCGTCAGTACGTGATGATCGGCTACTCCGACTCTGCCAAGGATGCGGGCATGATGGCCGCCGGCTGGGCCCAGTACGCCGCCATGGAATCCCTTGTGGGTCTGGCCGAAGCCAACAATATCCGCCTCACCCTGTTCCATGGCCGTGGCGGTACCGTCGGTCGTGGTGGTGCCCCTGCCCATCAGGCCATCCTCTCCCAGCCGCCGGGATCCCTGCGCGGCGGTCTGCGTACCACCGAACAGGGGGAGATGATCCGCTTCAAGTTCGGTCTGCCGAAAGTGGCGATCAAGAGTCTGGAGCTCTACACCAGCGCCGTGCTGGAAGGGAACCTGCTGCCGCCGCCCAAGCCGAAAGAGTGCTGGCGCGAGGTGATGGAACAGCTGGCCGCCGACTCCTGCGATCACTACCGAAGCATTGTGCGCGGTCATCCGGACTTCGTCCCTTACTTCCGTGCCGCCACCCCGGAGATGGAGCTCGGCAAGCTGCCGCTCGGCTCCCGTCCCTCCAAACGCAAGCCTAACGGCGGCGTCGAGAGCCTGCGCGCCATTCCGTGGATCTTCGCCTGGACCCAGAACCGCCTGATGCTGCCGGCTTGGCTCGGTGCCCACAAGGCGCTGCAGCAGGCCATCGACGGCGGCAAGCTGGCGGTGTTGGAAGAGATGAGCGCCCAGTGGCCCTTCTTCCGCACTCGCCTCGAGATGCTGGAGATGGTGTTCCTCAAGGCGGACGTCTGGCTTGCCGAATACTACGACACCCGTCTGGTGCCGCAGGAGCTGTGGGGCCTTGGCAAACAGCTGCGTCAGGAGCTCGCCGAATCCATCGAGGTGGTGCTGAAACTGAGCCCGCGCGGGGATCTGCTGGAGGATCAGCCCTGGATCAAGGAGTCCATCAAGCTGCGCAACCCCTACACAGACCCGCTCAACGTGCTGCAAGCCGAGCTGCTCAACCGCTCCCGCAACCACCCGGAGACCCTGCACCCCGAGCTGGACAAGGCGCTGATGGTCACCATCGCCGGTATTGCCGCAGGTATGCGTAATACGGGTTGATAAATATTACCAAACAGGTCTGAAATAAAAAGAGCGCATAATATGCGCTCTTTTTTTGCGAGCTTATCTCGTCTACTGCATTTAAAGAGAGTGTATCAGATTAGCCTCAAGACTAATGGCTGGATGTAGAAAATTATATAGCAACCCAGTATAACATCATCACAACGAATTTTAGTGGAGCGATATTTTACCTTTAAAATAATGGTGAATATAATAAAGGTGATGTATATCCAAGCTGAGGGATTGCCCGAGAGATAACTAAATATTATTGAACCGCTCGAAATTAGCAGCAATGCAATTCGATGGACCAGCTTGCTGCTTAAAATGAAGGTTGCTGCAACGGCCGCCATCAATATGACGATTATCATCACGAGTGACAGGAAGCACTGGCACCGCTTGCTGCCAGGCCAGCACTGCCTGAAGCCATCATGCCTGCGACACCACTTCCCATGATGGGGCTTAACCTACCGGTAACGGCACCACCAAATGCACCTGCAGCAATCTCTCTCATGCTGGCATCAGGATTGTTGGCAATGACGCCCATCGCCCCCATAACGGCCCCGCCGCCTGCCCATACCAATGCGGGTGCCGCTCTCTTATTACGCTTGCTTTCATTTATATCTCTTATCACGATAAAGCTATCGTGCTCTATGCTGATAACTACCTTGGTTGAATTTGCGATTGTTGATATGGTATCGACATCAACAAATTCACCAGGGTATATAACAGTTGGATTTGAATTTTTGTCTTCTATTTCAATGTATCGACTCGAAAGGTTTACCACCGTGATGTTTTCTTTGTTGAAATTGATGCAATACTTTCCATCGGCATTAATAGAGTAATGTTCACCAGCGTGTAGTGTGTTGCAGTTACTCAATGGGCAAGTATTGGCATTGGCACTTGAAATACTGCACAGCAATAACGCTGTGGCCAAACAGAGCTTCATCCATTATTTCTCGCGTGATTCATTTGGAAATTAATCATTGATTGAATGAGAATTATTGTCAATTGTTTTTTTCCGAGGGAGTCACTATCGGTACGACATTGGTGATCGCTTTATTAAACTTGTCATTTATTGCCAGGTTCGCGTCTGCAGACAGTAAACAAACCTCTCGCCTTGCATCCCTCGCCACGCAGGCGCAGACTGTTTGGCCTTGTTTTTATGCGATTCGATTCAAGGCAACCATCATGACTCCTGCCATCAACCTGCTGAAGAAGCTCAAAATCCCCCACAAGCTCTACCCCTACGAATGCGAAGCCCACGACGATTTCGGCAAGCATGCCGCGACCCAGCTCGGGCTGCCGGAGGCGCAGGTGTTCAAGACCCTGGTCGCCCATCACGACAAGCAGGCGGTGGTGGCCATCGTTCCCTCATCCGGCATGTGCAGCCTGAAACAGCTGGCCAAGGCGACCGGCCTCAAGAAGGTGGAGATGATGAAACCGGCGGAAGCGGAGAAGCTGACCGGTTACAAGGTGGGCGGCATCAGCCCGCTGGCGCAGAAGAAACTGCTGCCCACCGTGCTCGACGAGTCGGCGCTGCAGTTTGACGAGATCCTGGTGAGCGGCGGCAAGCGCGGCCTCTCGGTGGGGGTGGCGCCGCAGGATATGCTGACGCTGATGAAGTGGATCGCCGCTCCCATCGGCGAAGAGTAGTGCCGGGCACGGTGTGAACCTGCCCTCCGGGCCTGTGGCGGCCCGGAGGCGATGTGACTCGTGAGGATATCTGCCCGCGTCCCCCTGTTTGTCGTGTTGCTTATCCTCGCACAGGCCGCGCCAAGGTGGGGCGCCCACGCTCAGGGCTACACTGAAAGTAACCCTTCAACCAAGGCGCGGTTTATGTCCCCCCTGCATCTGCTGGCCGTCGCTCTGTTCTGCATGTTGTCGCTGACCGGACAGGCGGCCACCCGGTTTACCCATATCAGCCCGGAGAGCGAGCGGGATCCGCGCACCACTTATGATCGGGAGCTGCTGCGGCTCGCCCTCGACAAGACCCGCGACCAGTTTGGCGACTATCTGCTGGAGCCTGCGCCGCCCATGACCAAGGCGCGCGAGCGGGTCAGCATGCAGCTCGACAGCTATCCCAACCTCTTTGTAATGGACAGCTACAGCAGCACCCGCGAGGATCTGGGGCTCACCTATGTCCGTTTTCCCATCCATCTGGGCATCGTCAGCTACCGCATCTGTTTTGTCAGCCCGCAGCAAAAGGCGGCGGTGAGCAAAGTGACCGACCTCAAGGGGCTGCGCCAGTTCACCTTCGGTCAGGGCAAGGGGTGGCTGGATGTGGATATCCTGCGCTACGCCGGGATGGAGGTGGTGGAAGTGGAGGGGTACGAAAAGCTGTTCAAAATGGTGGCGCGGGGCCGCTTCGATCTCTTCTGCCGCGGGGTGAGCGAGCTGCGCAGCGAGCAGCTGACCCACAAGGAGATGACGGATCTGCTGGTGGATGACGCGCTGTTGATCTACTACCCGCTGCCCCGGGTTTTCTACACCAATCCCAACAATCGCGAGGCGCTCAAGCGGGTCGAGCGGGGGTTGCAGCTGGCGTGGCAGGATGGCTCGCTACAGGCGCTGTGGCGCAAGAGCTTTGTCCCGGCCATCGCCTTTGCCAAGCTCTCCCAGCGCCGACTGTTGCGGCTGGATAATCCCTTCCTCGACGGGATCAGCTTCGATTACCGCCCCTACTTCTACAATCCGCAAACCGATCGCTTCGGCGATTACTGAGGTGCCTGCCGCTGGCGGCAGAGTGCCAGCCAGGCCTCGGCGGTGCGCGACAGATAGCGCTCGCTCGGCCAGATCACCCCGAGTCGCCAGCTCAATTCGGGCTCCAGCGGCCGCAGCACCAGACCATCCGGGGTCAGCCGGTTGCAGACCGGCTCCGGCAAGAAGGCGACCCCCATGCCGCTGCGTACCATGGCGGTGAGAAAATCCCACTGGCTGCTGCGCGCCGCCACCTGTGGCACAAAACCCGCCTCCTGACACGCCTGCTCCAGTCGCTCGCTCAGGGTAAATGCCTGGGTATAGAGCAGGAAGGGCTCCTCCTGCAGGGACTCCAGCCGCAGCGGCGCATCGCCATGCCAGCGCGGTTGATCAGGCAGCACTACCCGGATCGGGTATTGATCCAGCTCCAGCGCGCTGAGGGCGCCCCCCTCTTTGGTCGGCAGCATGGTGATGGCGAGATCCAGCTCCCCCTCCAGCACCGCCTGTTCGATGCGGCGGCCGCCGTACTCCACCAGGGTCAGCTCCACCTTGGGATAGCGGGTGCGGTAGGCGCGGATCAGATCCGCATAGACGTGACCCACCATGGGGGGAATGCCGAGGGTGAGGCGACCATGTTGCAGGCTCTGCAGATCCGCCAGTTCAGCCTCCAGCTGCTGCATCTCCGCCAATATGGTCTGGGCCCGGTTGAACAGCACCTGGCCGCTGTCGGTCAGGGTGAAGCGGCGCCCTTCCCGGTTGAGCAGAGGTTGGCCCAGCTCCTCCTCGATATTGCGGATCATCTTGCTGATGGTGGGCTGGGTGACGAACAGCTTTTCAGAGGCGCGGGTGAAGCTTTTTTCCCGCACCAGTTCGACAAAATAGCGCAGGGCGCGAATATCCATGGACTCTCTCGACTCGTGTTGGCGGGTACGGGATGAAGTATGCCTATGCGGCATGAATTTGATAATTTTAATTCATTTCTGGCAGGTTTTGCTCAGCTCTATACTGTGAGCCGGTTCACAGAAAGACGATGATCATGAAAGCCCTCTGCTTGCGCTGGTTACAGACTCCCTTCCAGATTGTGTTGCTGGCAGCCATCTGGCTGCTGGCCGATACCGCGGTGCGTACCCTTCATCTGCCGCTGCCCGCCAACCTCACCGGCATGCTGTTGCTGCTGGCCTGCATCCTGCTCGGGGTGGTTAAGGCCGAGTGGTTCAGCGCGGGGGCTCGCTGGCTGCTGGCCGAGATGCTGCTCTTCTTCGTGCCCGCCGTGGTGGCGGTGGTCAACTATCAGGATCTGCTGCTGCAGGAGGGGTGGCGCATCATGGTGGTGCTGCTGGTGAGCACCACGCTGGTGCTCGGTACTACCGCACTGGTGGTGGATCGGGTCTACCGCCTCGAACTGAAACTGGCCCGCCGGAGTCGCCGTCATGTCTGATACCCTGCTCGGGCTGATCTGTTTCGCCCTCACCCTGCTCTTCTACTACGCCAGCAAATGGCTCTATGGCAAGAAACGCATTCTGCCGCTGATGCCCCTGCTGCTGGCGCCGACCCTGCTGGTGGCCGTGGTGCTGCTGTTCCACATCCCCTATCGGGATTACATGGCGGAATCCCACTGGCTGCTCTGGCTGCTGGGCCCCGCCACCGTCGCCTTCGCGGTGCCGGTCTACGAGAACCGCCAGCTCATTCGTCGCCACTGGTTGTCGCTGTCGGTGGGGGTGGTTGCTTCCGTCATCATGGCGGTCGGCAGTACCGTGCTGCTGGCTCGCTGGCTGGATCTCTCCGACATGTTGCAACGCAGTCTGGCGATGCGCTCCATCACCACGCCGTTTGCGGTGGAGGCGACCCGCGCCATCGGCGGTCAGAGCGACCTCACCGCGCTGTTTGTGGTGCTCACCGGTGTCATCGGCATGGCGGTGGGGGAGAGCGTGCTCACCGTGCTGGCCATTCGCAGCCGTCTCGGCAAGGGGGCGGGCTTTGGCGCCTCGGCCCACGGTGCCGGTACCGCCAAGGCCTATCAGATGGGCAACGAAGAAGGGGTGGTCTCCAGCATGGTGATGATGATCGCCGGTATGGTGACCGTGCTGCTGGCGCCCCTGCTGGGCCGGATGTTCTGGTAGGCCTGGCTTCCCTTTAGAAGGCGGCTCGTCCCGGCGCTACACTCTAGTGAGCGTGTATTTCCGGGATGAGCAGTATGACCTTTCATCGCCTCGCTTCCTGCTTGCTGCTGTGCAGCCTTTCCTTCCTTGCCACTCCCCTACGGGCGAGCGACGTCATCACTCATATCAGCCCCGAGAGCGATCGGGACTTGCGTACCCTCTATTTTCGCGATCTGTTGCAGCTGGCGCTGGAGAAGACCCGCGACAGCTTCGGTGACTACGAGCTGCGGACCGCGCCGCCGATGAACCGTATCCGGATGCGACAGATTGTGCAGACTCAGCAATACCCCAATCTGTTTGTGGCCGACAGTCTGCGCCCGGCCGCAGAGAGCGAAGCGCTGGATTACGTCCGCTTTCCGGTGGAGCTGGGCATCCTCGGTTATCGCATCTGCTTTGTCAGTCCGCAGCAGGCCGATGCGGTGGCAAGGGTCAATACCCTGAACGAGCTGCAGCAATTTCTGCACGGGCAGGGACGTGGCTGGCAGGATGCGGAGATCCTGCGTCATGGGGGATTCAAGGTGCAGGAAATCGACGGTTACGAGCGGCTGTTCAAGCTGGTGGCGCGCGGTCGCATCGACCTCTTCTGCCGCGGGGCCAACGAGCTCTTTATCGAGCAGGAGCAGCACAGTGATCTGCCCGGTCTCACCGTGGATCGGCGAGTGGCGCTGCACTATCCCTTCCTCCACCTCTTCTACACCCACAAGGATAATCAGGCCGCCATCCGCCGCCTATCGGTCGGCCTCAAGCTGGCGTGGCGGGATGGCTCGCTGCAACAGCTCTGGCTGCGCCACTTCAAACCTTCCCTCGAGCATGCGCAGCTCCCCAGGCGCCTGTTGTTCGAGTTGGCCAATCCGCGCCTTGATAAGGTGGATTTTGATTATCGGGCCTACCACTACAACCCCGTCGACGGGACGTTCGGACCCGGGCTGCCTTGATCCTGATGGTGTTGTTCCCGGATAAAGGGCCGTCTCTGCCGATGTGCTTAAGCATGCCAAAAAGGCATGTTTTTTATTATTTAAATTCATTTTTTGAAGGTTGGTGCGCTGCATATACTGGGGGTCGCTTCACGGTTCAGGTTTGCTCCTGCCCGCTTCTGGCTTGTGCGAGTGAGCCTGAATCGTCCTGCTGCGGCGTCTTGATGTTCTGCATGAAGGCGTCCATCACTGGGCCGGGATCGATCCCGGCAGGTATTACAGCTGACGGAGCCTTGTTATGTTTAATTCCCACTCTTGCGCCCTGATTGTCGAAGGGGGCGCGATGCGCGGCATCTTTGCCAGCGGCGTGCTCGATGCGTTTGTCGAAAGTCACCACTATCCGTTCGATTTCGTCATAGGCGTCTCGGCCGGGGCGACCAATCTGGTCTCTTATCTGAGCGAGCAGCCGCGCCGCAGTCACCACATCATCACCGAGCTGGCTTGCAGCTCCCGGTTTCTCGATCCCCTGCGTTTCGTCAAAGGGGGCGATCTGGTGGATATCGGCTGGCTGTGGCAGGCCAGTCGCCATCACTTCCCGCTCGATCTCGACACTTTCTGCGCCCGCGACATTCCCTTCTACGCGGTGGCGACCGATGTGGCGAGCGGCAAGGCCATCTATCTGCCGGTGCGGCCCGACAACATGGATGAGGTGCTGACCGCCACCTGCGCCCTGCCGGTGGTGCAGCACGATACCCCCTGCGTCGATGGTCGCCCCATGGCCGATGGCGGGATCAGCGACTCCATTCCGGTGATAGAGGCCTATCGGCGAGGGGCGCGGCGGATGACAGTGGTGCTGTCGGAGCCCTGGGGCTATCGCAAGAAGCCGGCCCGTTTCTGCTGGATGGTCAAAGCCTTGCTGAAAACCCAGCCAGCGCTGGCGCAAGCCATGCTGGAGCGGGATCTCGCCTACAACCGGGCACTCGATTTCATTGCCAATCCCCCTGCCGATTGCGAGATCGAGGTGATCGCGCCACCGGCCGATTTCATGGTTTCCCGTTTTACCCAGGATCCGGTCAAGCTGGAGTCCGGCTATCTGCAGGGTTACTGGCAGGGGCGCCAGAGTCTGTTGCGGGCCCGTGGAGAGGTGCGGGCGGTGGCCTGACTGGTTTGCCGGGTGCTGAATATAAAAAGGGGAACCTCGCGGTTCCCCTTTTGCATGCTTGTGCGGTAGTCGCTGATTACAGCATCTGCTTGAGGCGATAGAGCAGATCCAGTGCCTGACGGGGGGTGAGCTCGTCCGGGCGCATTGCTTCCAGCTCTTCCACCACCGGATGAGGCTGCGGGGCGAGGGCCACCGGGGCCGGGCGGCTTTCACCGGCGGCGACCGGAGTGGCGCTCTCCAGCTCATGCAGTTTGTGACGGGCCTGCTGGATCACCGATTTCGGCACCCCGGCCAACGCTGCCACTTGCAGACCGTAGGAGCGGCTGGCCGCCCCTTCCTGCACCGCGTGCATAAAGGCAATGGTGTCGCCGTGCTCCACCGCATCGAGGTGGACGTTGGCCAGCCCGCTCATCAGCTCGGGCAGGCGTGTCAGCTCGAAGTAGTGGGTGGCGAACAGGGTGTAGGCGCCAATCTTGCTCGCCAGCTGTTCGGCGCAGGCCCACGCCAGCGAGAGACCGTCGTAGGTGCTGGTGCCGCGGCCAATCTCGTCCATCAGCACCAGACTGCGGGCGGTGGCGTTGTTGAGGATATTGGCGGTCTCGGTCATCTCCACCATAAAGGTGGAGCGGCCGGAGGCGAGATCGTCCGATGCCCCGATGCGGGTGAAGATACGGTCGATGGGGCCGATGCGGGCGCTGTCGGCGGGGACGAAGGCGCCGATATGGGCCAGCAGCACGATCAGTGCAGTCTGGCGCATGTAAGTGGATTTACCGCCCATGTTGGGACCCGTGATAATCAGCATCCGTCGCTCCCGCTCCAGCCGGATGGGGTTGGCAATGAAGGGAGCTGTCATCACCTGCTCCACCACCGGATGGCGGCCCGCTTCAATGATGATCTGATCTTCGTCGATGAGGGTCGGGCAGCGATAGTCGAGGGTCTCGGCCCGCTCGGCCAGATTGGCCAGCACGTCCAGCTCCGCCAGTGCGGCGGCGGAATCCTGCAGATCGCCGAGGTGGGGCAGCAGAGTATCGAGCAGCTCTTCGTAGAGCCGTTTCTCCAGCGCCAGCGCCTGGGACTGGGCGGTGAGTACCTTGTCCTCGTACTTCTTCAGCTCATCGATGATGTAGCGTTCGTTGTTCTTGAGGGTTTGACGGCGGATGTAGTGGGCCGGCACCAGATGGCTGTTGGCGCGGCTCACCTCGATATAGAAGCCGTGCACCTTGTTGTAACCCACCTTGAGGGTGTTGATGCCGGTCAGCAGCTTCTCCCGCTCCTCGATGCGGGCGAGGCTGGCGGTGGCGCCGTTGGCGAGATCCCGCAGCTCGTCCAGCTCCTGATTGAAGCCGTCACGGATGACACCGCCATCGCGGATCAGCACCGGCGGCACCTCCATCACCGCGCGCTCCAGCAGGTCGAGCAGCTCGGGGAAGGTGCTGGCCCGCTCGGCCAGCTGTTGCACCGCTTCGTGCTCGTTGTCCGCCAGCAGACGCTGTAGCTCGGGCAACTGGGCGAAGGCCTGACGCAGCCGAGTGAGGTCGCGCGGACGGGCCGAGCGCAGGGCGAGGCGCGCCAGCACCCGCTCCACATCCCCCACCTGACGCAGCAGGTTACCCAGCTCGTCGTAGAGGTTCTGCTCGATGAGCTCCTTGATGGTGCTCTGGCGACCTTTCAGGATCACCCGATCGCGGATCGGCTGGTGGATCCAGCGCTTGAGCAGGCGGCTGCCCATGGGGGTGGCGGTACGATCCAGCACCTCGGCCAGGGTATTTTCGTAGCCACCGGCCAGATTCTGGGTCAGCTCCAGATTGCGGCGGGTGGCGGCATCCATGATGACGGCGTGATCCGGCTGCTCCAGGCGCACGTTGCGGATGTGGGGCAGGGCGGTGCGCTGGGTATCCTTGACGTACTGCATCAGGCAGCCAGCGGCGCACAGGGCGGTCTCGCTCTTGTCGACGCCAAAGCCCACCAGATCCTGGGTACCGAATTGTTGGCAGAGCAGCTTGCGGGCGGTGCCAAGTTCGAACTCCCACTCCGGGCGGCGGCGCAGACCGCGGCGACCCTCGACGTGGTGCAGGAAGGCGAAGGATTCGGGGTAGAGCAGCTCCGCCGGATTGGTGCGCTGCAGCTCTGCCAGCAGGGTCTCTTCTTTCTCGAACTGGTTGATGAAGAAGCGGCCGGAGCCGATGTCCATGGTGCCATAGCCGAAGCGGCGGCCATCGTGATAGACGGCGGCGATGAGGTTGTCCTGTCGCTCGCTGAGCAGCGCCTCGTCGGAGACGGTGCCCGGGGTGATGATGCGAATGACCTTGCGCTCCACCGGCCCCTTGCTGGTGGCGGGATCTCCCACCTGTTCACAGATGGCGGCCGACTCGCCGAGCTGCACCAGCTTGGCCAGATAACCCTCGATGGCGTGATAGGGCACGCCTGCCATCGGGATGGGGCTGCCAGCCGACTGGCCGCGCTTGGTCAGGGAGATATCGAGCAGCTGGGAGGCCTTGCGGGCATCGTCATAGAACAGCTCGTAGAAGTCGCCCATCCGGTAGAACAGCAGGATCTCCGGGTTCTCGGCCTTGAGGCTAAGGTACTGCTGCATCATGGGCGTGTGGGCGCTCAGATTGGCGCCGGGAGCGGAGCTTGTGGCGCCGCTGGCTTGGTGTTGTGCGGTCATGTTCTATTCCAGAAGGGGCCTCTGCGGGCCAGTGTCTGCGGTGATGAGCCTTGGGCTTGATGGCGCCATTCTACACATAAGCGCCGCGCCGGGGGAGCGGGTGTTCCGGGCGCAGTTGTTCTGCACTATTGAAGTCATGGCTCCGGTGCAGCACCTCACATTGCGGCAGGCAAGGGCGGTCTGCCGTGGTTGCGGGCGGCGCTAGCGGGATCGCATAATGTGCCTCTTGAGCGGATCAGAAGGAGTCGTGATGAAACTGGATGCAGAGATAGAGCACCTTGCCATCGAGCTGGGACGGGCCCTTGGTCAGCGGGGCTGGCTGGCGGCGACCGCCGAATCCTGTACCGGCGGCGGGGTGGCCAGCGCCATCACCGACATCGCGGGCAGCTCAGGCTGGTTTGATCGCGGATTTGTTACTTACACCAACGAAGCCAAGCAGCAGATGTTGGGGGTGAGCAGCGAGAGCCTGGATCAGCACGGTGCAGTGAGTGAAGCGGTGGTGCTGGAGATGGCCCGCGGCGCGCTGGCGCACTCGTCTGCCTCCATCAGCGTTGCTATCAGTGGCATCGCCGGCCCCGGCGGCGCCACCGAAGGCAAGCCGGTCGGCACCGTCTGGTTCGCCTGGGCCGACCGCAATGGCCGTCACCACTCCCTGCTGGCCCGCTTCGATGGGGATCGCCGACAGGTACGCCAGCAGGCGGTGAGACAGGCCTTGTCGGGTCTGTTGGCCCTGCTCAGATAAATTGGGCTTGATACTGTATGAATAGACAGTATACTTAGCCCAACTTCACTTCTTACTCACGATTTCCAGCGGAGATTGGCATGGATCAGAACAAACAGAAGGCACTGGCGGCTGCGCTGGGTCAGATTGAAAAGCAGTTCGGCAAAGGTTCCATCATGCGTCTGGGCGACAGCAAGACCATGGATATCGAAGCCATCTCTACCGGTTCCCTCTCGCTGGACGTGGCGCTGGGGATCGGCGGTCTGCCGTGTGGCCGTATCGTCGAAATCTACGGCCCGGAATCTTCCGGTAAAACCACCCTCACCCTGCAGGTGATCGCGGAAGCCCAGAAGAAAGGCAAAACCTGTGCCTTCGTCGATGCGGAACACGCCCTCGACCCTATCTACGCTGCCAAGCTGGGCGTCAACGTCGACGACCTGCTGATCTCCCAGCCGGATACCGGCGAACAGGCGCTGGAGATCTGCGACATGCTGGTTCGCTCCAACGCCGTTGACGTCATCATCGTCGACTCCGTGGCGGCCCTGACGCCGAAAGCGGAAATCGAAGGGGAGATGGGTGACTCCCACGTTGGCCTGCAGGCACGTTTGATGTCCCAGGCACTGCGCAAGCTGACTGCCAACATCAAGAACGCCAACTGCCTGTGCATCTTCATCAACCAGATCCGGATGAAGATTGGCGTCATGTTCGGTAGCCCGGAGACCACCACAGGTGGTAACGCGCTCAAGTTCTACGCCTCTGTGCGTCTGGATATCCGTCGTATCGGCGCCATCAAGGAAGGTGACGAAGTGGTCGGTAACGAGACTCGCGTCAAAGTGGTCAAGAACAAAGTTGCTCCGCCCTTCAAGCAGGCTGAATTCCAGATCTTCTACGGCGCCGGTATCTCCAAAGAGGGTGAGCTGGTGGATCTGGGCGTCAAGCACAAGCTGATCGACAAGGCCGGTGCCTGGTACAGCTACAACGGTGAGAAGATCGGTCAGGGCAAGGCCAACGTCATGAAGTTGTTCGCCGAGAACAAGGTGATGGCTGGCGAAGTGGAAGCCCGCCTGCGCGAGCTGCTGCTCTCCGGTGCCGTGCCAGTCGATGACAAGGCTGCACCGGTTGAGGCAGAAGAGTTCGATGCCGAAAGCGAACAAGAGTTCGAATAAGGAACAAAGGAAGGCCGGGTAGATACCCGGCCTTGTTATTTATGATGGTTGATGAATCCGTTACCGAACCGGTCGAGCCTGCCGAACCGACCTTTGCCGAGCAGCTGGCCGCTGCCCGTGCTTATGCCATGCGCAGTCTGGCCCGTCGCGAGAGTGCCGAGTCGGAGCTGGCCAACCGGCTGCGCCAGCAGGGTTTCAATGAAGAGGTGATCGAGGCGGTGGTCGACTACTGCCGCGGTTACAACTGGGTCAATGACGAACGTTACGGCGGTATGGCTGTACGGGCCGGTGCCGCCAAGGGCCATGGCCCCATCAAGATCCGCTTCGATCTGCGCCGCAAGGGGCTCGACGATATGCAGATTGATGCCGCATTCGATCAGCCGGAGCTGGACTGGTTCGAACTGGCGTTTGCCCTGCTCGAACGGCGCGCCCGGGTGGCCGATCTGGCGGATTTCAAGCTGCGGATGAAGTGGCTCAAGTATCTGCTGGGGCGCGGCTTTACTCAGGATCAGGCCCGTTACGCCCTCTCGGCCTTTCAGGAGCGGGAGGAGTAACGCCACTGCGTGGCAAACATCGTTTCACCTCTCCTTGCGGCAGGTTTTTCCTGCCCGTTCAGTAGCTTGCGCGCACAATCCCGAAAAAGCGGCCTTTTGTTCATCTCATCCCTCTTTATGCGCTGCTTTTTTGCCTCTCGACAGTGAAAAAAGCCACTGTGGGCAGCGGCGCTCTTATCTGGCCCGTTTACGTGCGCTTTTTCGCCCTTGGCGGCCCTGTCCGTTTTACTTTACCCCGCAGAAAACTTACATTAATGCGGTTAAAAGTCCGTATTCGAATCAAGCAGGATTTTCCATGTATATGTCCACGTCAGAGATTCGCGCTGCGTTTCTCGAGTATTTCCGTTCCCAGGGGCACCAGGTTGTCTCCTCCAGCTCGCTGGTACCGCATAACGACCCGACCCTGTTGTTTACCAACGCGGGTATGAACCAGTTCAAGGACGTGTTCCTTGGCGCAGACAAGCGTGCCTACAATCGCGCGACGACTTCCCAGCGTTGCGTGCGTGCCGGTGGTAAGCACAACGATCTGGAAAACGTCGGCTATACCGCTCGTCACCACACCTTCTTCGAAATGCTGGGCAACTTCAGCTTCGGTGACTACTTCAAGCAGGATGCCATCAAGTTTGCATGGGGCTTCCTGACCGAGGTGCTGCAGCTGCCGAAAGATCGCCTGCTGGTGACCGTCTACGCGACTGACGATGAAGCTTTCGATATCTGGGAAAAAGAGGTCGGTGTCCCGGCCGATCGCATCGTGCGCATCGGTGACAACAAGGGGGCCCCTTACGCTTCCGACAACTTCTGGGCGATGGGCGATACCGGCCCGTGCGGTCCCTGCACCGAGATCTTCTATGACCACGGCGATCAAATCTGGGGTGGCCGTCCCGGCTCACCGGAAGAGGATGGCGACCGTTTCATCGAGATCTGGAACGTGGTCTTCATGCAGTTCAACCGTCAGGCTGACGGCACCATGGAGCCGCTGCCGCGTCCGTCCGTGGATACTGGCATGGGTCTGGAGCGTATCTCCGCCATCATGCAGGGTGTCCACTCCAACTACGAAATCGACATCTTCCAGGCGCTGATCAAGAAAGCGGCCGAGATTGTCGGCACCACCGATCTGAGCAACCAGTCCCTGCGCGTCATCGCTGACCACATCCGCTCCTGCGCCTTCCTGGTGGCAGATGGCGTGATGCCGTCCAACGAAGGTCGTGGCTATGTGCTGCGTCGCATTATCCGCCGCGCCGTGCGTCATGGTCGCAAGCTGGGCGCGACCGACGTCTTCTTCTACAAACTGGCAGCCGAGCTGGCCGTACAGATGAAGGATGTCGCTGCCGAGCTGATCGCCCAGCTGCCGCTGGTCGAGCGCGTGCTGCGTATCGAAGAGGAGCAGTTCGTCCGCACTCTGGATCGCGGTCTGCTGCTGCTGGAAGACGCTCTGGCCAACCTGGGCGATGCCAAGGTTATTCCGGGCGAAGTGGTGTTCAAGCTCTATGACACTTACGGCTTCCCGGCCGACCTGACTGCCGACGTGGTGCGCGAGCGCGAGATCGGCATCGATGAAGAGGGCTTCAAGGCCGAGATGGAGAAGCAGCGTGCTCGCGCCAAAGAGGCCTCCAGCTTCGGTGTGAACTACAACGAAATGCTCAAGCTCGACTTCGAGACCCCCTTCACCGGTTACAAGACCCTGACCGAGCGTACCCGCGTGGTTGGTATCTACAAGGGTGTGGAAGAGGTGAGCGGTCTTATCGCCGGTGACGAAGCGGTCATCGTGCTGGAAGAGACCCCCTTCTACGCCGAGTCCGGCGGCCAGATCGGCGACAGCGGTACCCTGAAAGTGGACGACGGCATCTTTGCCGTGACCGACACCCTGAAAGCGGGTAAGGCGATCATCCACAAGGGCTACATGGAGCTGGGCACCCTGGAGAAGGGCGCCGAAGTGGAAGCCGTGGTTGATGGCGATCGTCGTCAGGCCATCGCCCTGAACCACTCCGTGACTCACCTGCTGCACGCTGCCCTGCGTCAGGCTCTGGGCGAGCACGTCACCCAGAAAGGTTCTCTGGTTGGAGCCGAGCGCATGCGTTTCGACTTCTCCCACTTCGAGGGGCTGACCATGGCGACCATTCGCCGGGTCGAGGAGCTGGTCAACAACCAGATCCGCGCCAACCACGAAATCACCACCCAGCTGATGGATCTGGAAGCGGCCAAGTCCGCCGGTGCCATGGCGCTGTTTGGTGAGAAATATGAAGATGACGTGCGCGTGGTGCGCATGGGCGACTACTCCACCGAGCTGTGCGGCGGTACTCACGCCAAGCGCACCGGTGATATCGGCTTCTTCAAGATCATCGCCGAGAGCGGTATCGCAGCTGGCGTGCGCCGTATCGAAGCGGTGACCGGCAAAGCGGCCATCGACTTCATGCATCAGGTTGGCGAGCAGATCGAAGAGGCTGCTGCACTGGTGAAAGGTGATCAGTTCTGCATCGCCGACAAGGTTCGCCAGATGCTGGACAAGGCCAAGATGATGGAGCGCGAGCTGGAGCAGCTTAAGGCCAAGCTGGCCGCTCAGGCTGGTAACGATCTGCTGGGTCAGGTGATCGAGATCAACGGTCAGAAGGTGCTGGTTGCAGCGCTGGAAGGGGCCGATCCGAAATCCCTGCGCGGCATGCTGGACGAGCTGAAGAACCAGATGAAGTCCGGTGTTGTGCTGCTGGCCACCTGTGCCGATGGCAAGGTCAACCTGATCGCGGGCGTCACCAACGACCTGACCGGCAAGGTCAAGGCCGGTGAGCTGGTCAATCTGGTTGCCCAGCAGGTGGGTGGCAAGGGCGGTGGCCGTCCGGACATGGCACAGGCGGGTGGTACCCAGCCTGAGGCGGTGCCGGCAGCGCTGCAATCCGTTCACTCCTGGCTGGAAGAGCGCCTGTAATCGGGCGAGGTGATCTGTGGCACTCTATGTACAGAAGTACGGCGGCACCTCGGTCGGCACACTGGAGCGGATCGAGGCGGTAGCTGAGCGGGTCGAGCAGACCCGCGCCCAGGGACACGACGTGGTGGTGGTTGTCTCCGCCATGTCGGGCGAAACCAACCGGCTGCTGGGCATGGCCCAGCAGCTGGATCCTGATGCCAACCGGCGGGAGATGGATGTACTGGTCTCCACCGGTGAGCAGGTCACCATAGCGCTGCTGGCGATCGCGTTGAACAAACGCGGTTGTCCTGCGGTCTCAATGACCGGTGATCAGGTGCGGATTCATACCGATTCCGCCTATGGCAAGGCGCGCATCACCCACATCGACACCGAGCTGGTTCATGCCGAACTGGCTGCGGGCAAGGTGGTGGTGATCGCCGGTTTCCAGGGCCGTGACGAGCATAACGCCATCACGACGCTGGGCCGCGGCGGTTCGGATACCACGGCGGTTGCTGTGGCGGCGGCCATCAAGGCCGATGAGTGCCAGATCTTTACCGATGTGGATGGGGTATACACCACGGATCCGCGCATCGAGCCCAAGGCGCGTCGTCTCGACACCATCACCTTCGAGGAGATGCTGGAGATGGCAAGTCTCGGCGCCAAGGTGCTGCAGATACGCTCGGTGGAGTTTGCGGGCAAGTACCGCGTCCCGCTGCGGGTGCTGTCGAGCTTTATCGATGGAGAGGGAACCTTAATCACATATGGAGGTGATAGGATGGAAGCTCCCCTGGTATCCGGGATCGCTTTTAACCGCAACGAGGCCAGCCTGACCATTCTGGGCGTGCCGGACAGACCAACCGTTGCCGCGCAGATCCTGAATCCGATCAGCGACGCCAACATTGATGTCGACATGATTGTGCAGAACACCCTGGGAGATGGCACCGCCGACTTCACCTTCACGGTGAATCGTGACGACTATCGCCGCGCCCGGGCACTGCTGGAGGAGACCGCCACCGAACTTGGCGCCTCCTGCGTGCAGGGAAATGGCGAGATTGCCAAGGTTTCCATTGTCGGTGTCGGCATGTGGAACCATCCCGGTGTTGCGCGCACCATGTTCAAGGTATTGGGCGAGGAGGGGATCAACATGCAGTTGATCTCGACCTCTGAAATCAAAATCTCTGTGGTGATTGACGAGAAGTATCTGGAGCTGGCGGTGCGAGCCCTGCATGCGGCTTTCGGGTTGGATCAGGCACCGCAAGAGCAGCCCTTGGGCTAACAATCTCTGATTGATTTAGTTTCAACCATTTACCATATCGGTATCTTTGTTAGATAATGTCGCATATCGATATAAAAACAAAACAGGATACAGGAGCAAGCGAATGCTTATTTTGACTCGTCGTGTTGGGGAAACCCTGATGATTGGTGATGAAGTGACTGTCACCGTACTGGGCGTTAAAGGCAACCAGGTCCGTATCGGTGTTAACGCGCCGAAAGAGGTCTCCGTACACCGCGAAGAGATCTACCAGCGCATCCAGGCCGAGAAAGTTCCGGGCCAACCAGGCTTCTAAGCCACTTTCATGGCTGTGACAAGGCGACACCTTATGTGTCGCCTTTTGTTTTTTCGGCCCCCTGAAATCGCCCTGCAGGGCGCGAAACTGCGGGATAAGTGCCGATATTGTTTGAATATTCCACGCTTTGGCCAAATGCTGAGCGAACGCACTTTTTTCTCCAAAAAAGTGTTTGACTAAAAATCCCTGTGAAGTATTATCAGCCCCGCAAACGGAGAGGTGGCCGAGAGGCTGAAGGCGCTCCCCTGCTAAGGGAGTATGCGGCTTATACCCGCATCGGGGGTTCGAATCCCCCCTTCTCCGCCATTTGCGCCCGTAGCTCAGCTGGATAGAGTACCTGGCTACGAACCAGGTGGTCAGAGGTTCGAATCCTCTCGGGCGCACCATATTACGACTCAAGCAAGAGTCATGCGTTGACCATCAGCAAGTCGACACTTTGGAAAAGGCTTACTGATAAGTAAGCTTTTTTTATCGTTTTAAAACAGGGCGCCCGTAGCTCAGCTGGATAGAGTACCTGGCTACGAACCAGGTGGTCAGAGGTTCGAATCCTCTCGGGCGCACCATTTAAAACGACACAACGATTTATGAGCGCCCGTAGCTCAGCTGGATAGAGTACCTGGCTACGAACCAGGTGGTCAGAGGTTCGAATCCTCTCGGGCGCACCATTTTCAAGCAGTACCAAAAGTTTGTGAGCGCCCGTAGCTCAGCTGGATAGAGTACCTGGCTACGAACCAGGTGGTCAGAGGTTCGAATCCTCTCGGGCGCACCATATTTCAAGCAGTACCAAAAGTTTATGAGCGCCCGTAGCTCAGCTGGATAGAGTACCTGGCTACGAACCAGGTGGTCAGAGGTTCGAATCCTCTCGGGCGCACCATACAGACAGCCTCGACTTCGGTCGCGGCTGTTTTTTTATGGGCGACATTTCACTCTTTGGTGCGGATCCTCGTTCACTGGAGCGGCCGGGTTACCCTCCTGTCTGTTCTTGCCCTCATTTCTGCCCCCTTCTGTGACTGCGCACAGCTCTTCTGAACGGTGCAACCCCTTGCCACCCTTTGCCTTATCTACACGCGTGCTGTATGCCTGCTGTTGCAACGGCAGATGCCGGGCCACTCATCACTCAAGGTTCGCTCATCAACATCCTGCAAGGCCTGCTGAAGCGTTCTGTAGGCAATAAAAAAGGATGCCGCAGCATCCTTTTGTGTCGAGATATTTACTCAGCTTTTCAACCATTTGCGAATGCGGTTGGCATCGCCGATGGGGGTGCGTTTGCCCACCGAGTTGAGCAGCACGATGGCGAGCTCGCGGCTGTCCGGTTTGGCGCGCATCACCAGACAGCGCCCCGCTTCGTCAGTGAAGCCGGTCTTGGAGAGGCGCACGTCCCAATCCGGGTTTTTCACCAGCGGGTTGGTGTTGTTGAACATCAGGCTATAGGCGGGGGCGCTGAAGCGCATCTCCCGGTTCTCATCCTGAGTGAACTGACGGATCAGCGGCTGACGGTAGGCGGCGGCAGCCAGCTTGCCGAGATCCTGGGCGGTAGAGACGTTGCGGGTGGAGAGGCCGGTGGAGTCGTAGAAGTGGGTATTACGCATACCCAGCTGTCTGGCCTTGTTGTTCATGGCTCGCACGAAGGCGCTGCGACCGCCCGGATAGTGACGCGCCAGTGCCGAGGCCATCCGGTTTTCGGAGGACATCAGCGCCAGATGCAGGGCGTCGCGGCGGGTCACCTTGGTGCCCATGCGGATGCGGGAATGGGTGTGTTTGACCCGATCCAGATCGTTCTTGTCGACCGTGATGGTCTGGTTGAGATTCTGTTTGGCATCCAGCACCACCAGCGCTGTCATCAGCTTGGTGAGGGAGGCGATGGGACGCACCTTGGTGGCATTCTTCTGGTAGAGAGTCTTGCCCGTTTTTACATCCACGACCAGGGCGCTGCTCGAGCGTACTTCCAGTTTGGCTGGGTTGGGTGCCGCGCTGACCGCAGGCAATCCCAGCATTCCCATCAACCCGACAACCAGCGCTGCTGCGCGAATCCGACACCACATACAACCGACTCCATTCCCATCCAAAAAAAGGCGCTAGATTCACTCATTTTTACCCCGGCTTTACAAGGGCCGAGCGGGACTATTTCTGCTATTTGCGCAAAATTGGCGATCAAAAAAGCCCTCTGGCGAGGGCTTTCGGGTCGGGCGTTGGGCGAAGGGTCAATCCCGCGGCTGCGCAGCCCTGCGTTTGCTGATCCAGCGCCAGACCAGCGCCACCATGCCACCCACCAGCAGGGCCACCGGCAGATAGATGATGATGTTGAAGAACTGGGTCTGGTATTCGGCGGCCAGCTTGGTGTGGCTCAGGTAGTAGCCAAACCCGACCAGCGGGCAGATCCACATGATGGAGCTGATCAGATTGACGATGAGGAAGCGCCCCTGGGGCAGCTCGGTAGCTCCCACGATATAGGGGTAGGCGGTGCGCACGAAGGCGATATAGCGCGCGGTGATCAGGGTGATGATCCCGTACTTGTCCAGCAGGTGGTAGACCTTCTGCTGGTGTCGCTCTTCCACATGGGACATTAGCCGATGGTAGAGCTGGGTGTGGCCGAGAAAGCGTCCCTGCATGTAACCGAGCCAGGTGCCGACAAAGGTGGCCATGATCAACAGCGGGATCACCCCGAGAGACAATATATCCTGATAGATGAGCACGCCGGTGAGGATCAGCAGGCTGTCACCGGGCAGAAAGGCGGTAGGGATGAATCCGTTTTCCAGTACCAGAAACGTCAGAATCACACCACAGATCATGAAGGCCATCTTGGGATCGGAAAGTGTGTTCAGATCGTGATTCATAAAGGCGTGAGCCAGTTGGTAAAACTGCTCCATACTTGCAAACTCCGCAGGTTAGCTGGGTTGATCGGTCAAGGGCATGGCGAGCACCTTGTCGATGCGCAGGCCATCCATGTCAACAATTTCCAGTTGCCACTGTTCCAGTGTCACCAGGTCTCCGGTTTGTGGAACACGACCAAGGAGCAGCATGATAAGCCCTCCGAGGGTGTGATAGTGATGTTTTTCTTCTTCTGGCAGACGAACCAGCTCCAGACAGTCCTTTAATTCCGGCAACGGGATCAGGCCGTCGAGCAGCCAGCTGCCATCGGCGCGCCGGAAGGCCCAGTTGTCTTCACCATCCTCCTGCTGGAAATCCCCCGCCAGCGCCTCCAGCAGATCCTGCTGGGTGACCAGTCCCTGCAGCTCACCATATTCGTCCACCACCAGCGCCATCTGTTCGCTGTGGGTGCGGAAGTGGTTGAGCAGCTCGACGCCGTTGAGGGTCTCGGGCAGCAGGCTGCCCTCCTGGGTCAGGGCAGCCAGATCGATGGGCTCCCCCTTGATATAGGCGTGCAGCACCTTGCTGACATTGATGATACCCACCAATTCTGACAGGTTGCCGGCGCAGACCGGAAAATAGCTGTGGCGATACTCCACCAGTCGCTGCAGGTTGGTCTCCAGCGGCAGCGCCAGATCCAGATAGCGGATATCGCTGCGCGGCACCATCAGTGAGGAGAGGCTGCGCTCGTCGAGACGGAAGACGTTGCGCAGCATGGTGTGTTCATGATCCTCGATCACCCCGGCTTCCGATCCTTCCACCAGCATGGCGTGGATCTCCTCCTCGGTGACGTTGGCGCTGCCGTTCTGGTTGACCCGTAGCAGCCGCAGGCTGGCATTGGTAGAGGCCGACAGCAGCCAGACGAAGGGGCGTGTCAGGGTGGCGAGCCAGTGCATCGGGCGGGCCACCAGACAGGCGATGCGTTCGGCATTGAGCTGGCCGAGCCGCTTGGGCACCAGCTCCCCCACCACGATGGAGAGGTAAGTAACCACCACCACCACTATGATGGTGGCGATCAGGCCACTGCTCTTGGCCGGGAGTCCCCACCCCTGCAACCAGAGGGAGAAGGGCTGGGCCAGCAGGGATTCGCCGTAGATACCGTTGAGCAGACCTATGCTGGTGATGCCTATCTGGACGGCAGAGAGAAAATGGGTCGGGTCTTCGCCCAGTTTGAGGGCAATGGCGGCGGAACGGTTGCCTTCAGAGGCAAGCTTGCCGAGGCGAGCCTTGCGTGCGGTGACGATGGCGATTTCTGACATGGCGAAGACGCCATTAAGCAAAATCAATCCCAGCAGGATCAATATTTCCATACAGCAACAGCACTCCTTGAGTGGATAAGATCGCTGGCAGTGTAATGAATTTGGCGGCGATGCGCTTGTGAAAGCGGGTGATCCGGCTCGCTAATTTGATGACAACGCTCTGCGGTGGCCGAAAAAGATGGCCGGAAAAGGGGAAGGATGACCTCGCCAAACGACGTAATGGGTGAGGCGGGTGCTTGGCGAAGTGGCATTGCATGCAGGATGGAAAAGGGCGGGAAGTCCCGCCCTTGCTTGTCACTTGTCAGGCAACCGTTGTCAGAACTGCTGGAACCAGCGCTGGATCTGGGCTGGATCCTTGCTCTGGGTCAGGGAGAGCATCAGCAGCACCCGCGCTTTCTGCGGGTTGAGAGTGCCGGAGGCCACGAAGCCGTACTTGGCATCATCGATCTCGGCATCCAGGGTGGTGGCGCCGGTCGGCACGCGGGCGGAGCGCACGACGCGGATGCCATCCTTGCTCGCCTTGGCCAGGGTGTCGAACAGGGTGTGGTAGAGGTTGCCGTTGCCCACCCCGGCGCTGACGATGCCGTCGAACTTGGCATCCACCATCGCCTTGGCAGGCAAGTCGGTGGCGTTGGCGTAGCTGTAGACGATGCCCACTTGCGGCAGCTTGTCGAGCTTGCTCACGTCAAACGGCGTCTTGCTGGTGTGCAGACGGGCCGGGCTGCGCTGATAGTCGATCTTGCCGTTGTGGATGTAACCGAGCGGGCCAAAGTTGGGGGAGGCAAAGGTCTGCACGCCTGTGGTGTTGGTCTTGGTGACGTCGCGGGCATCGAGCACTGTGTCGTTCATCGCCACCATCACGCCACGTCCCTTGGAGGCGGGGTCGGAGGCGGTCACCACGGCGTTGTAGAGGTTGAGCGGGCCATCAGCACTCATGGCGGTGGAGGGGCGCATGGCGCCAACCAGTACCACCGGCTTGTCGCTCTTGACGGTCAGATTGAGGAAGTAGGCGGTCTCTTCCATGGTGTCGGTGCCGTGGGTGATGACGATGCCATCCACGTCATCCTTGGCCAGCAGCGCGTTGACCCGCTTGGCCAGCTTGAGCCACACCTCGTCGTTCATGTCCTGAGAGCCGATCTTGACCACCTGCTCACCCTGCACGTCGGCCACGTTCTTCATCTCGGGCACGGCGGCGATCAGCGTCTCGATGGCCACCTTGCCGGCCTCGTAGTTGGACTGGGTGGCGGACTGTCCCGCCCCGGCAATGGTACCGCCGGTGGCCAGTATATGGACGTTGGGCAGGGCCATGGCCATCGGGGAGAGGGTCAGGCCGACGACGGCGGCGAGCAGGGTCTTGCGGATCGGTAGGGTCATGCTGCAAATCCTTATGGTTGGAATAATCGCAGCCAGTTTGCCCAGATAACCATCAATATCTGTGATAAAACTCACCAAAAGACAGGTGAGTACAGATTTTTAACCTGTTTTATACCTCTATGGAGATAATTTAACTCGCAGAGAAACCCTTGGCTTCGATCAGGGCGATCAGCTCGGCCTTGCTCAGCTCGCTCTCGATGACGGCCTTGCTGCTGGTAAAGTCGACGGTCGCGGTGGTAACTGCAGGCTGGGCCAGCAGGGCTTTTTGCAGGCTGGCGGCGCAACCACCACAGGACATGCCGGAGACGGTGAGTTCGATGGTCATAAATGCTCTCCTCGGTTGATATGGCACAAGGGTAAAGCTGTCGCCTCCGGCAAGGTCAAGCCGTCAGTACATAAGACCCAGATAGTTCATCAGGATTGTTCCCAGCCGGTGGATGGTTGACATGCGAGCCAAGGTTCATAGTGGCGATGAGGTTGGCAGTTTCCTCTGACAGGGTCAGTACATTAGACCGAGGTAATTCATCAGGGTTGCCCCGAGGCTGGTAGTGACCAGCGAACCTAGGGTGGTGGTGGCGATGATGTTTGCTGCCAGCACGCTGTCGCCCCCCATGGCGCGGGTCATCACATAGCTGGCGGCGGCAGTCGGGGTAGCGCTGATAAGAAACAGGATGCCGAGCTCCAGATGGCTGAAGCCGAGCAGGGCCGCCCCCAGAGTGAACACCGCTGGAATGAGGCAGAGCCGCATCACGCTGGCCCAGCCGGTCAGCGCCGCCCCGCCGCGCAGGGCGTCGAGGCTGAGAGAGGCGCCGGTGCAGAGCAGCGCCAGCGGCAACGTCATGTTGGCGAAGTAGCCGCCGGTGGTGAGCAGCAGCTGCGGCATCTTGATGCCGAGCAGAGTAAAAGGCAGCGCCGCCACGATGGCGATGATCAACGGATTCTTGATGATGCCGAGCAGGATGGGGCGGATGCCGGTGGCGCCGCCGAGGCTGCGGGTGAGGGTGATGACAGCGAGGATGTTGTAGAGCACGGTGACCGCGCCGACGTAGAGCGCTGCCGCCCCCAGCCCCTCGTGGCCATAGGCGTTCTGCACGTAGGCGAGCCCTATGATGGCGCTGTTGCCGCGAAAGCTCCCCTGCACGAAGATGCCGCGCAGTCGCTGCTCGCCGATAAAGCGGCCCGCCAGCAGCTCCAGCACCAGATAGCTGGCGACGGTGGCGAGCAGGCCGTAACCGATAAACCAGGGACTCGGCATGGTGGCGAAGTTGGTGCCAAGAATGCTGAGAAAGAGCAGGGCGGGCAGGGTGACCTGAAACACCAGCCGGGAGGCGGATTCGGTGAAAGGTTCCGGCAGCAGCCCCAACCGCTTGAGCCAGATGCCGAGCAGCAGGATCACGCAGATGGGGCCTGTGATGGAGAGGGAGAAGAGCAGACTGGCCAGCAGATCCATGGTGGGCGTCCTCCTGATGCACCGTCCGAAGCGGGGCAAAAAGGGCATTCTAACGCCATGGGCTTGTATTCACAGGGGTTAATCACAACAATGTGGGCAATTTCCACCGCCTGCGCCAAACCCCAGTGAGTCAATCCATGGACAAGAAACTGACCATCCTCGATATCGCCCGCCTCTCGGGGGTCGGCAAGTCGACTGTCTCCCGGGTGCTCAATCAGGATCCCAAGGTGAAGCAGGAGACCCGCGAGCGGGTGGAGCAGATCATCGCCGAGCACGGCTTCGTGCCGAGCAAGTCGGCGCGAGCCATGCGTAGCCAGAGCCAGCAGGTGGTGGGGATCATCGTCTCGCGGCTCGACTCCAGCTCGGAGAATCAGGCGGTGCGCGGCATGCTGGAGACCCTCTACCAGCGCGGCTACGACGCCGTGCTGATGGAGAGCAAATTCTCCCCCGCCAAGGTGCAGGAGCATCTGGCGGTGCTGGAGCGGCGTGGAGTGGATGGCATCATCCTGTTTGCCTTCAACGATTTGGACTATGCCGCCATGGCGCCGCTCAGGGATAAGCTGGTGCTGGTTGCCCGAGAATATCCCGGTTTCTCCTCGGTTTGCTTTGACGATGTCGGCGCGGTGCGCACCATGCTGGCGCAGCTGGCAAGCCGTGGCGCCCGCGACATCGCCTATCTGGGGGTGGATGCCTCGGATCTCACCACCGGCCAGCGCCGCCTCGACGCCTATCTCGCTTACTGCGCAGAGCGAGGGTTGCGCCCGTGCAGCGCCCTCGGCGATCTCAGCCTGCAGAGCGGCTACCGGCTGGCGGCCGAGCTGCTGACGCCCTCCACCCAAGCGTTGGTCTGCGCCAGCGACACCCTCGCCATCGGTGCGGCAAAATATCTGCAAGAACAAGGGCGTAGCGAGGTGCTGGTGACCGGCCTTGGCAACAATCCCATGCTCAGTTTCCTCTTCCCCAACGCCCTCAGTCTCGATCTTGGCTACAAAGGGGCGGGGGAGCAGGCGGCGCGTCAGCTGCTCGGCCAGATTGAGCAGGATCAGCCTCCGCTGGTGACAATCGCCCCCTGTCGAACCCTGTGACCCCCATCACTTCCGACTGAACAAAAAGTGCGCTTTTTGTGATGCTGGCCACGAATTGGGAACGTTCCCATTTCGATCTGGCCAGATTGTCGGCATGCTAAATGGGAACGATACCAAAAACGCTCCGGCCGACAGACTGGCTCAAAAGGGCGATACAGACCACTATTCAATGGCGTCACAGAGGGAAGACCCATGTCCAAGATCAACGCACAGCAGCTTGCCACCCTGATCGACAAGATCGGCGGCAAGGAGAACATCGCCACCGTCAGCCACTGCCTGACCCGGTTGCGCTTCGTCCTGAACGATCCGGCCAAGGCCGACAGCAAGGCCATCGAGACCATTCCGGCAGTGAAGGGAAGCTTCACCCAGGGCGGTCAATTCCAGGTGGTGATCGGCAACGAGGTAGAGCAGTGGTACAAGGCGCTGACCGAACAGCTCGGCGTCAGCGGTGGCAGCAAGGAGACCGCCAAGCAGGCGGCACGCCAGAACATGAACCCGCTGGAGCGGGGCATCTCCCATCTGGCAGAGATCTTCGTACCGCTGCTGCCCGCCATCATCACCGGCGGTCTGATCCTGGGCTTTCGCAACGTCATCGGCGACATCAAGATGTTCGACGATGGCACTCACACCCTCACCGAGATCAGCCAGTTCTGGGCGCAGGTACACGCCTTCCTCTGGCTGCTGGGCGAGGCGATCTTCCACTTCCTGCCGGTCGGTGTTTGCTGGTCTGCAGTGAAGAAGATGGGTGGCTCCGAGATCCTCGGTATTGTGCTGGGGGTGACGCTGGTGTCACCGCAGTTGATGAACGCCTACGGCATTGGTCAGCAGACCCCCGAGGTGTGGGACTTCGGCCTGTTCGTGATCCAGAAGGTGGGTTATCAGGCCCAGGTCATTCCGGCGCTGCTGGCGGGTGTCTTTCTCGCCTGGGTTGAGACCAACCTCAAGCGGATCATTCCGGCCTATCTCTATCTGGTGATTGTGCCGTTTGTCTCGCTTTTGCTGGCAGTGATCGTGGCCCACGCCTTTATCGGCCCGTTCGGTCGCTGGATTGGTGATGGCGTCGGTTTCGCGGCCAAGGCTGCCATGACCGGCTCCTTCGCTCCCATCGGTGCTGCCCTGTTCGGTTTCCTCTACGCGCCGCTGGTCATTACCGGTATCCACCACACCACCAACGCGGTGGATCTGCAGCTGATGCAGAGCATGGGTGGCACCCCGATTTGGCCGCTGATCGCCCTCTCCAACATTGCGCAGGCGTCTGCGGTCGTCGGCATCATTCTGATTAGCCGCAAGGAGAACGAGCGGGAGATCTCGGTACCTGCCGCCATTTCCGCCTACCTCGGGGTGACCGAACCGGCCATGTACGGTATCAACCTCAAGTACAAGTTCCCCATGTTGTGCGCCATGGTGGGGTCCAGCCTTGCCGCCCTCATCTGCGGTTTCGCCGGGGTGATGGCCAACGGCATCGGGGTAGGCGGCCTGCCGGGCATCCTCTCCATCCAGCCGCAATACTGGGCGGTGTTCGCCATCGCCATGCTGGTCGCCATCGTGGTGCCGGTGGTGCTGACCTTGCTGGTCTACAAGCGCCAGCAAGCCGCTGGCAAGTTGGCCCAAGCCAGCGCCTGACACTGATTATCAGGGCGACCCGCGGGTCGCCCTCTCCATTTCATATCCGAGACAAGAGAAAGACCCATGAGCCAAACACCCTGGTGGCAGAGTGCCGTGATTTACCAGATTTACCCCAAGAGCTTTCAGGATTCCGCTGCCCGTGGCACCGGTGATCTCAAGGGGATCATGGCCCGCCTCGACTATCTCAAGACCTTGGGCGTCGATGCCCTCTGGCTGACCCCGGTTTATGTTTCTCCGCAGGTGGACAACGGCTACGACATCGCCGACTACCTTGCCATCGACCCCGCCTACGGCACCATGGCAGATTTCGAGGCGCTGCTGGCCGCCGCCCACGCGCGCGACATCCGCATCGTGATGGATATAGTAGTGAACCACACTTCCACCGAGCACGCCTGGTTCAAGTCGGCGCTGGGGGATAAAAACAGCCCCTACCGCGACTACTACATCTGGCGCGATCCGGTGGATGGCGGCGTGCCCAACAACTGGCAATCCAAGTTTGGTGGCTGCGCCTGGGAGCTGGACTCAGCCACCGGTCAGTACTACCTGCACCTGTTTGCCCGCGAGCAGGCGGATCTCAACTGGGAAAATCCGGCGGTGCGCGCCGAGGTGAAAAAGATCATCCACTTCTGGGCCAAGAAGGGGGTGGACGGTTTCCGGCTCGATGTCATCAACCTTATCTCCAAGGATCAGACGTTCCCGAACGACGAGATTGGCGATGGCCGCCGCTTCTACACCGACGGGCCGCGCATCCACGAATTTTTGCAGGACGTGAGCCGCGACGTGTTTGCTCCTGTCGGCGCCATGACGGTGGGGGAGATGTCCTCTACTTCACTGGAGCACTGTCAGCGCTATGGCGCCCTCGATGGCTCCGAGCTCTCCATGGTGTTCAACTTCCATCACCTCAAGGTGGATTACCCCAACGGCGACAAGTGGACCAAGGCTCCGTTCGATTTCATCGAACTCAAGCGCATCTTCAACCACTGGCAGAGTGGCATGCACGGCAAGGGGTGGTCGGCGCTGTTCTGGTGCAACCACGATCAGCCGCGCATCGTCTCCCGCTTCGGTGACGAGGGTGAGCATAGGGTGGTGGCCGCCAAGATGCTGGCCAGCACGCTGCACGGTTTGCAGGGCACCCCCTACATCTATCAGGGGGAGGAGATCGGCATGACCAACCCCGGCTATCAGCGCATCGATGACTATCAGGATGTGGAGAGCCGCAACATCTTTGCCATCAAGCAGGCCGAAGGGATGAGCGAGGCCGAGATCCTCGCCATTCTCGGTGCCAAGTCCCGCGACAACTCGCGCACCCCGATGCAGTGGAGCGCTGCGGCCAACGCCGGTTTCACCAACGGGACACCCTGGCTCAAGCCAGCCGCCAACTATTCCGAGATCAATGCCGAGGCGGCGCTGGCCGACCAGCACTCGGTGTTCTGGCACTACCGGGATCTCATCGCCCTGCGCAAGGCGCACCCCATCTTCACCCAGGGGGATTATCAGGAGCTGCTGACCGGGCACCCGCAGATCTGGGCCTATGCCCGCCGCGCCAACGGTCAGACCCTGCTGGTGGTGAGCAACTTCTACGGCGAGCCGGTTGAGTTTGCCTTGCCTGCCGAGCTGCAAAGCGGGCAAGGTCGGCTGCTGCTCGGCAACTACCTGGATAGCCCGGCCCAACCGCAATCGGGTATGCTGCGCCCTTATGAATCCCTGATCTGGCTGATGGAGTAGGTAATGGAGAAGGTGGTACGTGGTGCCGAGTGGCAGAAGATGGTGGCGGGGGAGCCTTATGATGCGGGTAATCCCGAGCTGAAAGCGGCGCGCGAGCGCTGCCGCAGGCTCTATCACACCTTCAACACCAGCTGGCAGGAGAAACCGGCGCGGGATGCTTTGCTGCACGAGCTGCTCGGTGGACGTGGCAACGAGTGCGCCATCAATCCGCCGTTCTTCTGCGACTATGGCGCCAACATCTTCGTCGGCGAGAACTTCTACGCCAACGTGGGCTGCACCATCCTCGACGTCTGTGAGGTGCACATCGGCGACAATGTGCTGCTGGCGCCCGGGGTGCAGATCTACACCGCCGCTCACCCGGTGGCAGTGGCGCCGCGCATCAGGGGTGTCGAGTTCGGCAAGCCGGTGCGGATCGGCCACAACGTCTGGATTGGCGGCAGCGTCGTCATCTGCCCCGGTGTCACTATCGGTGATAACAGTGTCATCGGTGCCGGTTCGGTGGTGACCAAAGATGTGCCCGCCAATGTGGTGGCGGCTGGCAACCCTTGCAAGGTGCTTCGGGCGATGACGGCACAGGAGCTTGAAGACGTCATCCAGCGGTGAACAGGGGCCATGAATGCAATTGCTATCTGACTGATAGAAAAGCAACTTTCAGATTGTTTTGCATTCAGTGCTTATGTTCGGGGCCGCTTGGCCGATACTGTTGAGTGCAGGAGGAACCCTATGGATATATCAAGTTCTGCAAATGCGTCGTTTGGTTCTGCTCTGATGACGGCCAGTCTGGCCAAGAAACAGCAGACCCAAGAGGGCGAAGCTGCGCTGAAGCTGCTGCAAAACGCAGCGCAATCAGCGCCGGTTGCACCGACATCGGCCAGCGCTTCCCTGGGAAGCAAGATCGATATTCGCGTCTGACCCTAATGAAAAAGCCCCCATCTCGCGATGGGGGCTTTTTTATCTCTGCGATTTGCGGGATCAGACCGGGAAAGGAGCCGGCGCCTCGAAGGTCATCCGTTCCCCGCTGCGGGGGTGGCTGATGGTCAGCATGGCCGCATGCAGGTAGAGATGGGGGGCAGCCGCCAGCGCATCCGGATGGGCGTAGAGGTTGTCACCCAGGATCGGATGCCCCAGCTCCAGCATATGGACGCGCAACTGGTGCGAGCGACCTGTGATGGGAGTCAGCTTGATCAGGCTGTTGCCGTTCTCCACTTTCAGTTTTTCCCACAGGGTCAGGGCGTGACGCCCCTCCTCGTGATCCACCTTCTGCTTCGGGCGGTTGGGCCAGTCGACGCAGAGCGGCAGGTCAACCTGTCCCGACTCTGCTTCCGGCTCACCCCACACCCAGGCGAGGTAGTGCTTCTCGGTCTCCCGCTCGCGAAATTGTCGGCTCAGCTCCCGATGAGAGTTGGGATTGAGGGGAATGACAATGACGCCAGTGGTGGACATGTCGAGGCGATGAGCTGCCGCCGCCTTGGGGTGTTGCTGTTTCACCCGATGCAGGACGCTGTCTTCATTCTCGGGGCCGCGCCCGGGGACGCTTAGCAGGCCAGTGGGCTTGTTGACCACCATGATGTCCTTGTCCTTGAACAGGATATCGAGCCAGGGTTCCAGAGGCGGTGAGTATTCAAACATAAATGTCTCGCATCAGAAGGTGGGGGCAAGCCCCCATCAGTTATGGGTAACCACGACAAAGCGGCCTTGGGTATCCAGTTTGAGCTGGGTCTGGCCGCTGTCGGTCGGTACCTTGTCAGTTATGGGTGACCACGATAAAGCGGATTGCATCCAGCTTGAGTTGGGTCTGATCGATCAGGTGGTGCAATTCTGCCTGCAGATTGCGCAGATAATCCAGTTCGCTGTCTCGCACGTTCGGGTTGACCGCCTTGAGCGCTTCCAGACGATCCAGATCCTGCTGCAGGGTCTGCGCCATCTGGGCACGGGCCTTGTCGACAATCCCGGCTTTCAGCTCTTCGGCAATGGCCTGGCCCTTGCCAATCAGACCGTGGATCACCGGCTGGGATGCAGTCACGAGCTTGCTGCCGAGGTGGCGATTGACCGGCGTCAGCTGGCGGTTGAAGGCATCGAACGCCACTTTCTCACCCAGATTCTGGCCGTTCTTGTCCATCAGCAGACGGATCGGCGTCGGCGGCATGAAGCGGTAGAGCTGGGGATGGGCCGCAGACTCGGCAACGAAGATCAGCTCAAGCAGGATGGAGCCGATGGGCAGCGCCTTGTTCTTGAGCAGTGCGACCGAGGTGGCACCGATCTCGGAGCCCAGGATCAGGTCGATACCGCCGCGCATCATGGGGTGATCCCAGGAGAGCAGCGCCATGTCATCCCGCGACAGGGCTGTGTTGCGATCGAAGGTGATGGTCATGCCGTCTTGCGGCAGGCCCGGGAAGCTGGAGACCAGCATGTGATCCCCGGGGGTCAGCACCAGCGCGTTCTCGCCACGGTCATCCTGATTGACGCCGATCTCGTCGAACATCTTGAGGGCGAAGGAGATCATGGCGGTGTCGTCATCTTCGGCGGCCAGCTTGTCGACCAGCTGCTGGGCGGCGGCGCCACCGCTGGAGTGGATCTCCAGCAGGCGATCGCGGCCCTGCTCCAGTCGAGCCTTGAGCGGCTCGTGCAGTTCGCGGGTCTTGACCAGCAGGGCGTCGAGGGCTGCCTGATCGCCGGTGTTGGCAGCCAGCAGCTCGAACAGCTCTTCACGTACCGCTTCGAATACCGGGCGGGCCGTCGGGCAGGTCTGCTCGAACGCGTCCAGACCATCGTGATACCAGAGCTGCAGGGCGCGCTGGGCAGTCCCTTCCAGATAGGGAACATGGATCTCGACGGTGTTCTGCTGACCGATACGATCCAGTCGGCCGATCCGCTGTTCCAGCAGATCCGGGTTGAGGGGCAGATCGAACAGCACCAGATGGCTGGCAAACTGGAAGTTGCGGCCTTCTGAGCCGATCTCGGAGCAGAGCAGCACCTGGGCGCCACCCTCTTGCTGGGCGAAATAGGCGGAGGCCTTGTCCCGCTCGAGGATCGACATCCCTTCGTGGAACACGGCACCACGGATCCCTTCACGAGTGCGCAGCGCCTCTTCCAGCGCGATGGCGGTTGCTGCTTCGGAGCAGATCACCAGCACCTTCTGCTGACGGGCAGAGAGCAGCAGCTCCAGCAACCATTCAACGCGTGGGTCGAACTGGGTCCAGGTGGCGTTGTCGCCTTCGAACTGCTGGAAGATCTTCTCGGGATAGAGGTAGCGCAGGGCGCGGGTCTGCAGATCGCCACCGTTGCCACCCATCATGCCCATCACCTTGATGGCAGTCTTGTACTGCTCCGGCAGCGGCATGGGGTAGACGTTGAGGTGACGCTCGGGGAAGCCCTGAATATTGGCGCGGCTGTTACGGAACAGCACCCGGCCGGTGCCATGCTGATCCAGCAGCTTGGCGACCGCCTGCTGACGGGCGGCGGCATCGCTCAAGTCCAGCCCTTCCAGCTGGCTGGCGAGGATCTGTTTGGCTTCATCGCTCAGGGTCTCGCCATCCAGCAGCTCTTGCGCGGCGCTCGCGACCTGACCATAGGCCTGCTCCTCGGCGAGGAAGGCCTCGTAGTCGTAGAAACGCTCGGGATCGAGCAGGCGCAGACGGGCAAAGTGGCTCTGGTGGCCCAGCTGATCCGGGGTGGCGGTCAGCAGCAGCACGCCCGGCACCTGTTCGGCCAGCGCTTCCACCATCTCATAGGCGCGGCTCGGCGCCTCTTCACTCCATTCCAGATGGTGCGCTTCGTCGACAACCAGCAGATCCCACTCGGCTTCCAGCACTTGCTCGAAGCGACGGCGCTTCTTGCGCAGGAAGTCGAGGCTGCAGATCACCAGCTGTTCGGTCTCGAAGGGGTTCTCCGCATCGGCAAATGCCTCGATGCAGCGCTCCTCGTCAAACAGGGAGAAGTGCAGGTTGAAGCGGCGTAGCATTTCGACCAGCCACTGATGCTGGAGCGTTTCGGGCAGCAGAATGAGTACGCGATGGGCACGGCCGGAGAGCAGTTGCTGATGAATGATCATGCCTGCTTCGATGGTCTTGCCCAGACCCACCTCATCGGCCAGCAGTACACGCGGAGCGTAGCGGTGACCCACTTCATGAGCGATATAGAGCTGGTGCGGGATCAGGCTGACCCGGCCACCGGCCAGACCGCGAGTCGGGTTGCGACGACGTTGGTGCTGGTTGACCAGCGCCTCGTAGCGCAGGGTGAAGCGGGACATCCGATCGATCTGACCTGCGAACAGGCGATCCTGCGGCTTGTTGAACTTGATAAAGTTGTTGAGAAACACTTCCTTGAGGGCAACGGGCTCATCATTGTCGGTGCGCACACCTACATATATAAGCAGGCCGTCTTTCTCCTGCACTTCGTCGACCGTCATGGTCCAGTCTTCGTGACTGGTGATCTGATCGCCCACATTGAAGCTGACCCGGGTGACCGGCGCCTCTTCTTTGGCATACATGCGGTTTTCACCGGTAGCCGGAAACAACAGGGTAACCATGCGTCCTTCAACAGCAACGACAGTCCCCAACCCCAGATCCGTCTCTGTATCACTAATCCAACGCTGGCCAAGTGCAAAAGGCATTAAACTCTCCAAAGCCCAAGAGTGTGTGAATCGCAAAGGGGCGCTATGTTACCCGAAGGCGTGACCTCGATCACCATGGATATAGATGTAGAGAGACCAAATCGCCACAACCTTGATCTGCTACCATCGCCACACCATATAAAGGTAGCGATATCGCCAAACGGGTGTGTTATTGCAGGATAAATGCGCTTTTTGGGTGATTAGTGAACGGTTGAACCAAAAATGCGAATTTTATTCGAAAAGCCCCTTGCAAGCGTGATCCAGATCCCTATAATGTGCCTCCATCGACAGGGCAAGCGGCAACGCAAACAACCTCGTCGATAACCTCGAAAAGCCTTTGCAAATAAGGCTTGACTCGAGAAGGCGGTTGAGTAGAATTCCACTCCCGCAGCAACACACTGTTGCATCGCTCTTTAACAATTTGAATCAAGCAATCTGTGTGGGCACTCACAGCATCGAACATCAAAACAATTTTTGATTTTCAATGTCTGGTGAAGTGACCAAGACGATTTCTTAGCAATAAGAAGTCGAACAGTTTATTTCAGCAATTCATTGAGCCGCTTTTCGAAGCAACCAAACTTAAATTGAAGAGTTTGATCAT
>NZ_JBFODS010000013.1:0-124088 GCF_040908445.1 Aeromonas sp. R10-2
AGGATGGTCTCGGCGATCTCGGTCTGGCACCCCATCGCATCGATGGATACCAGGCAGCCTTTGATGTCGAGCAGCGCCAGCAACTCGGGAATAGCGGTAATTTCATTGGACTTGGCGTCGGTTTTTATCTGTCCGAGCACCAGCTTATTGGCGGCGGCATAGGCACTGACCATGTGAATGGTCGACGTTCGATCCTCACGGTCATAGGAACTGCGCAGGGTTTTGCCATCGATAGCGACCAGGGCGCCATCGGTGTGCTGGTTAATGGCTTGAGTCCACCGCACAAAGGCGGCCTGAAACGGCTCTGGTTTGATGCCGGAGATGATCCTGGCAATGGTGTCATGGACAGGAATGCCGTTTTTAAACAGTCCCTTGGATTGAAACCAGGGAAGATGAACCTCGCCGAAATCCTCAATATCTTCCCAGCCCTCAGCCCCGCCGATCACGGCACAGACGGTGAGAAACAGGACATCGTAGAAGGGATAATAAATCTTGGCATGCTGGCGAGGGTCGTGAATATTGTCGAAGAACTGAGCGAAAACGGCATCAATAGACATGAGAGCACTCCTGAAAAGGAGCATGAGATCACAGCCGGATCACCAGGTCAAATTTCAGGGTGAGGATGTGAGCAAATTGTTAACTATGGAAATCATGGAAATTATCATTTTTTGGATTTCATGCGCATTTTTTGAGCTGAAATGACGTGCAGTGACGATTAAAAAGTGTGAAGGCGATCCTGACTATAAAGTTAACTGCATATCACAGGCCTATAAGTATTTGTTTTGTAGGCAAAAAACTATTTTTAATTTTTAACAAAATGTTCACGATCTCGCCCTGTTTGTATATTGTACTTGATTAGAGGAAAAAAAGCATGTTGGGCAACATTAAGGGGAGATTTGACAATTTGACATGCTTTCCGTAATTTTACTGGAGAATCAAAATGTAAGTAGCCACGACTCCGAAACCATTGATTTTCTGAGTTCATCATATTGAGCCTTAAATTGCAAAACCCGGAAAGGTAAAGGACTGTGGCCATCCGATTCCCAATCCGGGCTTAACAAACGTACTTAAATACGCATTCACAACATCTATATGATGTCGGCCACGAATGTCAGATATGATATATGATACCATCATCGCAGGAGTGTTCGACGTGAGTCTACTAGCCATCTGCGGCCATGCAAGTCGTCTGCTAGCCAGTGTACTGGTGAGCGTTCTACTTGACAGCTTGTGATACACCTTACTTCCTAAATAAGTAAGCGAAGACATAATAAATTATGGTGAGAAAAAACTCAATAATTTCTTGGTTGAGTCTTCGCCTGCTAGGCCTAATGTTTACCATGAAATATTATTTTCCTTCCCCTCATCCCTAGCCCTTCTCCCGCAAGGGGAGAAGGGAGGTTTGGCCCCGTGGTTATAACGTGATTGCTAACACCATATCTCTGATGCTGCTTTATCCCCTCTCCCTCTGGGAGAGGGCTAGGGTGAGGGGCGCAGGTTGGCACAATGCCAATTTTGCCCGCTTCGTGAAATCCGGTAGGGTGCAATGAACGAAGTGAATTGCACCGCTGCTATTTATCTGCCAAAAGGTGTAATGCGCTGCGCTTATTACACCCTACATCCAACCCACACACGACAGGATGTCATTGATTGCGACTTGAATTTAACACTATCGATCTGGATCGAGATTACGAGCTCTGTGTGCAGGCACGCAGGGATGCCTATTTTTGCAGCTTTCATACCCATGATGGCTTTGCCGACTTTATCGACGGCTATAGGGAGCGGATACGCGCAAGGCTGGGGCAAGCGCAATGGCACTACATTCATGTCTGGGCGGGTGAACAACGGGTGGGCCAGCTGGAGTTTCGCAGCTTTTCCGATGAACCCGAGACCGGCTATGTGCAGCTGATTTATCTGTTCCCCGAATATCGCGGCTGCGGGCTGGCCGCGCAGTTGCAGGCCTATATCCGCCAGCAGTTGCTGGGAGCGGGTTGTAAATGGGCGATGCTCTCCGTGAGTCGCACCAATGTGCGGGCCTTGAATCATTACCGGCGCTTTGGCTGGGTATTTCTGCGCCCCAATCCGAAACATCGGGAGACTGATTTTTATCGGCTGACTCTGGCCGAGTGACCTCTGTGGGGGCCTCTGGGTATCCCCTCATTTATTCCCATCACCCAAATGACTGAATCGTGAGTTAAATCCGGTAAATGGGGCGCGCTTGAGCCACACTTATGACCACCCTGATTCAGCCTGCGCCGTGAGTGGCCGATAACCGGGAAAACGGTGGTACGGTGGGGTTCTGGCTGACAGATCTGTTGCAATATGCCAAGGTAGCGCCTCACGACAACAGCGCGATTCCCCGTGGTGGCGCGGGGCGGAAGAACAAGGATAACTGCTATGGTGCAGGACAGTGACACGATCAGGATCTCGGATGTCAGCGAGGCCGTGGTGCATGGCATTCTGGAGGTGACCAGCGATGGCATCTGGGATTGGCATGCCAATACCGGTTTTGTCTATCGCAACCCGGGCTGGTACCGGATGCTGGGTTACGAGCCTCACTCCCTCGGCAATACCGTCTTCACCTGGGAGAACGTGATCCACCCCGACGATCTGGCGGCTGTGATGGCGAAGTTCGATCTCTGCCTGAGCGGCAGCGCCCATGAGTATCGCGCCGAGTACCGTTGCCGCTGCCGGGATGGCAGTTACCTCTGGATTGAGGATTGCGGCCGCATCATTGAGCGCAATCCCGACGGGTCTGTGGCGCGGATGATCGGCGCCCATCGCGATATCCACGCCAGCAAGTTGTTGCTGGAGCAGCTGGAGCGGCGCAATCAGTCGCTGGAGCAGCAGGTCGCCGAGCGTACCGCCGAGCTGGTGCGGCTCAACGAGGCGCTGCAACAGAAAGCCGAGGAGAACCGTCTGCTGGCAGAGACCGATGCCCTGACCGGTGCCGCCAGCCGCTATCGGTTGGAGCGGGCATTGCAGCTGGAGTGCGAGCGGGCGCGACGCTTCCATCAGCCGTTTACGGTGATCGCCATGGATGTGGACAACTTCAAGCAGATCAACGACAGCTATGGCCACAACGCCGGGGATCAGACCCTGATCAACATAGTGGCGCTGGTGCGCCGTCATATCCGCGAGATCGATCTGCTGGCCCGCTGGGGTGGTGACGAGTTTATGGTGTTGTTGCCCAACACCGGCCGCGAGGATGCGCTGGTGGTGGCGAGCAAGTTTCAGGCATTGATGGCGAGCGAGCCCATCTGTCCCCATGCGCCCGCTACCATGAGCTTCGGGCTGGCGGAGTATCAGCAGGATGAGCAGAAAGAGAGCCTGATGGTGCGCGCCGATCGGGCGCTCTATCAGGCCAAGCAGCTGGGTAAAGACCAGATCTGCTAACGCGGGGTACGGAAAAAGAGCAGTAAAAAGGGCCGCAGGTTTGAAACCTGCGGCCCTTTTGCATTGTTACTGACGCGGCGCGACTTAGAAGTGGTAGCGCAGACCCAGCTTGAAGGTATCCAGAGAGTAGTGCTCGTCACCCAGGCTCAGGGCGTCGAACTGGCGCTCGTAACCGATACCGGCAGAGAAGTGGTCGTTGAAGGCGTAGTCCAGACCTACTTCCAGATTGGGGTGTACCTTGCTCTTGGTTGCGCTCTCGTTTACCTGACCGCTGAAGCCGAGGAGGGTGGCGTTGCCGACAACTTCCACTTCGGTGCGGGTGTAGGCGATGCCCGGTTTGGCATAGGCGCTGAAGCCCCAGGCCAGCGGCTGACTCAGCTTGACTGCCAGGCTGATGCTGCGGGTTTCGATGGTGGTGTCGGCAAAGCCGGTTGCAATCGGGGAGGTTACCCAGGTCAGCTGATCCATCTGTTGGGCGTGCAGGCCACCTTCAACGGCCAACCAGGGTTTGAAGCTGTAACCTACGATCAGGCTGCCGCCGTCGAGTTGGTCGTCGATCACTTTGGCGTCATAGGCGTCTTTGGCAGCACCATCGAGATCCATCTTGGAGGTAGTCAGATCCAGACCTGCATACCAGCCTTCGGCATGGGCGCCGCCATTCATGGCCAGAGCAAGCAGGGAGAAAGCGGCAATTTTATTAAACTTGTTCATGGATAAATAACCTTGTGTTGCGTGAACTGCGTGTGATTTATATTGCTCAATCCATGAAGCTTTTTATATTTCCGTCATTGCTCTGCTTTCACAGAGGGGCCGCAGTATAGTCAGCGAATTTCTGAATAACAAGAGAGTGATTTCCCCATTCTTCTAAATATGACTGGCTGCAAGCAGGGGCATTTTGTTTAATAAATGGTGTTATTAGAGTTTTAGCTTTATTGAGGTTTAAATAATTAACTGGTGAGGCAAATGACAGGCTGAGGGTTCGATTTTGATTCTATGTGATTGATTTATATCAGCATTAAATTTTCATTCGAGCGTGACCATGATGAGCTGTCTAAAAATTGGCATCTCAGATGTCACTCACAGGCGCCAGGCTCTTTTCGATGATTTTTTGAACGCCTCACAAGGTGAAACCGTGAGAAAAAAATCTATCTTTTTGCCTGTTTTTTGCTCTTTTTGAGGTTTGGGATTGTTCCCATTGAGGGTTTTGGTGGTCTTTTGAGGCTGTTTTCACGTGGGCCATGTTGCCCATCAGATACGCAGATGGGCTCTTGTGGGTGGTTTTTCATTTCTCTCGGCAGCACTCGTTGGGGTGGGCATGAGGAGAGATAAGCAGATATGGGTCGTGCGGCCTGATTAATTTTGTCTGCTTATATACACAAGCCATTTAAAAGATAGATTTTTGGAGTTTTAAATAACTTTATTATATTCGTTTTTATATTTAACGAAGCTTTCCAATCAAGCCATTTAAATATATTGAATGGCAATGAAACGCTATTGATGATCGTTTAGGATACCTTGCCAGAGGGGGCGTGGTGGCTGGCGCATCAGTGGGCGGCGGGTGGCTGGTGACACTTCCCCTTGCCGGGGCCCTTGACCTGACCTGCGAATTCAGGGAAAAGAAAAGGGCGGTGCTATCAGCGCCGCCCAATGCCAGGAAAGAGAAAAAACCTTACGGTTTAAAAGATAAAAATTTGGAAGCAAACAATCGATTTCTCAACCAGGAAGGGTCTTGAATTCGATACGTTTCGATTATGCGCGATGTTCTATGCAGCACTAGCAAAATGTTTGCGGGTTGAAAGATATGCACTGTCTGGTGTCAGATTTTGCGCCCTCATCGTTCAACTGGTCTGTCCTGATGGGCTTTGTAGGCGATTTTTTCTCTAGGCTGTTTTTTCGGTGTCAATATCTGAGCCTTGAAGGTAAAAACAGGTCAGAAGCTGACTCGGCATAACCATGCAATGAAAGTGCGATAACAAGGAAGAGTGGCATGACCTACAGCCAGACCCTGGCCAACAATATTCTCGACACCCTGAAGAAGACCCTGACCGACAAGGGGATCCGCTATCAGACCCTGGCAGAAGCCATGGGTGTCTCCATCGCGACCGTGAAACGGATGATGAACAAGCCCTCGCTGCCGTTCGATACTCTGCTGGAGATCTGCCATCTGGTGGGGCTCTCGTTCGAGGAGCTGCTGGATCGCACTCAGGACGCCCAGAGTCGCCGCGCCGTCTTTACCCAGGAGCAGGACGAGGCGTTTCACAACGAGCCGGGGCTCTACGCCTTTCTCGCCAATATCTTCTGGCGCGACAAGACGCTGATCGATCTCAAGCGGGAGTACGGCCTGACCGATGCCTCCTGCTACCTCTATCTGCGCAAGCTGGAGAAGCTCGGCATTTTGCAGCTCGGTATCGACAACAGTTACCACTTCCTCATCAGCGAGCGGATCAGCTTCGAGCAGCACAGCCGCTTCGCCCGTCAGCAGGCGCGGCAGGCAATGTCAGTGCTGGGGGAGTATCTGGTGGAGAACATGCACAAGTCGAACAACTATATGGCGCTCTGTCAGCTGCACCTCAACGAGGGGGAGGCGATGGCGCTGATCGACCGGATGAAGGAGTACTGGCATCAGGAGATCAAGCTCAACCGCCCCGCTATCGGTCAGCAGGAGCATGCCAAGACCTACACCATGTCGCTGCAACTGGCAGACTGCGGCTACCAGAGCTTTGACGACATGATCCCCAATATCGACAACTGATCCCGGCGGATCCTGCGGGATCCGTGTCTGCTCGTGAGTCTGAGAGTGGTTACTCTGCCAGTTGCATGGGCTGCGCTTTGGCAATGATGGGTTGCAGCGCCCGGGTATTGAGGCCGATGCGGATCGCCACTGTGCTCGGCAGTGCTCTGGATATTTTCCCTAATCGGCGACCCGTGTTTGTTGCAGCTTGCCTGCGATCGGCTGCAATGCTCGCGTATCCAAACAAATGCGGATCGCATCCGGCCGCCAGTGCTCGATATCGCAATCCACCAGACCGCCTCGCTCGTCGTAGTTGACCCGCACCAGCCGTAGCACGGCGCTCCCCTCCGCCAGATTGAGGGCGCGGGCGATGGCGCCGCGCGCCGCCGAGGGGGTGATCTCGAGACTCGCCCCACCCTGGCCTATGCCATAGCGCTGCTGATAGAGCTCGGTGAGGGAGCTGGCCAGCGGTGCGCTGGCGATATCGGGAAAGCGACTCGCCAGCAGGTGGTGGCTGACATGAAGCACCGGGCGACCGTCGATCAGCCGCTGGCGGCGGATTTCATAAAGTGGGGTGAAGGGTTCCAGCCCCATCCAGCGGCACAGCTCGCTGCTGGCAAGCTCGCTGCCGTGGGCCAGCACCCGGGTTTCGGCGGTGCGCTGCTGTTCGCCGATCCACTGGTGAAAGTGGGTGTGGATGGCGGGATCGTAGGTGAGGCGGGGTGGCGCCACAAACCAGCCGCGCCGCTCGGCACGGTAGATAAGGCCGTCTGCTTCGAGGCTGGAGAGCGCCTCCTTGATGGTGATGCGGGTGGTGGCGAAACGCTCGCTCAGGGCCCGTTCGGCGGGTAGCTGCTGCCCGGCCCCCAATTGGCCGCTGCCGATATAGCGGCGCAGGGTCTGGCAAATCTGTTCGCACTTGGAGAAGGAGCGGCCATCGGCCATGCTCTGTTCGTTCACTCTCTGCTCGCTCAATCTCGGCTCGGTCACACTCTTGTCCCTGTTGCTTATTCAGAAGGCGGGTGGCTGGCCAATCCCTTACTGGAATAGTCCAGCCTCACTCGGGTTCAGAGTTGTAACCGCTGTGGATGACAGCGCCATGACAGGGTGATTGTCATCAAACTGCCATTAAAGCGCCCCGCCACCGTCACAATTCCCCTCTAGCATCCCTCTCGAACCTTAACTGACCTAGTCCAGAGGGATGGGATGATGAAAAGCGTGATCGCAAGTGCACTGGCCATGGTGGCCATCAGCCAACCACTTTTTGCAGCCGAAAATATCGCGGATCTCGAAAAGGCCGCCCGTGGCGAAGGCCAGCTCCACAGCATCGGCATGCCCGACAGCTGGGCCAACTGGAAGGATACCTGGCAGCAGCTCGGCAGCATCTACGGCATCAAGCATCAGGATACCGACATGAGCTCGGCCCAGGAGATCGCCAAGTTCGCCGCCGAGAAGGCCAATGCCACCGCCGACATCGGCGACGTGGGCGGTGCCTTCGGCCCGGTCGCGGTCAAGCAGGGGGTCACCCAGCCCTACAAGCCCTCCACCTGGGCCGACATTCCGAACTGGGCCAAGGATGCGGACGGCCACTGGATGCTGGCCTATACCGGCACCATCGCCTTCCTGATCAACAAGGATCTGGTCAAGGCCGCCCCCACCAGCTGGCAATCCCTGCTGGGTGGCGACTACAAGGTGACCCTGGGTGACGTGGGCGTCGCCTCCCAGGCCAACAACGGCGTGCTGGCGGCGGCCTATGCCACCGGCGGCAGCGAGAAGAATCTGAAACCCGCCCTGGATCTGTTCGGCAAGCTGGCCAAGCAGGGCCGTCTGTCGCTGAACGACCCGACCATCGCCAACATCGAGAAGGGCGAAGTGGAAGTGGGGGTGCTGTGGGACTTCAACGCCCTCAACTACCGCGACCAGATCGACCCCAAGAAGTTTGATGTGGTGATCCCGAGCGACGGCTCCGTCATCGCCGGCTACACCACCATCATCAACAAGTGGGCCAAGAACCCCAACGCCGCCAAGTTGGCGCGGGAATACATCCTCTCCGATGCAGGTCAAATCAACCTGGCCCGTGGCTACGCCCGCCCCATTCGCAGCAACGTGACCCTGCCGGATGACGTCAAGGCCAAGCTGCTGCCGGCCGAGCAGTATGCCAATGCCAAGCCGGTGCAGGATCACGCCGCCTGGGAGCAGAGCTCCAAGGCCCTGCCGCGCCAGTGGCAGGAAACCGTCATGATCAACATGCAGTAAGGAGTGGCCAGTGCAACACAAGGTGATAGTGGTACTTGTGGATGGCCTGGCAGCAGAGGTAGCCCATTGCATGGGCTACCTCTGTGGCATGGTGGAGGCAGAACGCGGCCTGCATACGACCCTGAGTGCCGCCCTGCCCTCCCTCTCCCGCCCTCTCTACGAGTGCATCCTGACCGGCGTGCCGCCGGTGGCAAGCGGGATCACCCACAACGGGGTGACGCGCCTGAGCCAACACGACGCCATCTTCCATCTGGCCCGGGCCGCGGGCAAACGCACCGCAGCGGCGGCCTACCACTGGGTGAGCGAGCTCTACAACCAGAGCCCCTGGCTGGCGGCCCGCGATCGCTTTACTCACGATGAGCAACTGCCCATCCAGCACGGCTGCTTCTACTGGGATGACGCCTACCCCGACAGCCATCTGCTGATGGACGGCGAGTGGCTGCGCAGCCAGTACGACCCCGATTTTCTGCTGATCCACCCCATGGGGGTGGACGATGCGGGCCACCAGTTCGGCCTCGATTCCCGCCAGTACCGCAATCAGGCGCGCCGCATGGACAGCCTGCTGGCCGACCTGCTGCCCCAGTGGCTGGCAGAGGGGTATCAGGTGGTGATCACCTCGGATCACGGCATGAACAACGATCTCAGCCATGGCGGCACCCTGGCCGAGGAGCGCACTGTGCCACTCTGGCTCTTTGGCGACGCCTTCGTCGAGCGCTGGCCGGATGGGGTGGCGATCGCCCAGACCCAGCTCTGCGCCCTGATGGCGGATCTGCTGGGAGTTCCCCACGACAAGCCGGCAGCCCCCCCGCTGCTCAAGGCGGCCTTTATGCGCGAGGTGCACTGATGATGCCTGCCACCACCGAGATCCTCGCGGATCAACAGGTGAAGCCACGCCGGGTGCGCCGCCACTGGCTGCCGGCCCTGGTGCTGCTGCCCTTTGTCCTCTTGATGATCCTGTTCCAGCTCGCCCCCATGGTGTGGGTGCTGGTGGGCAGCGTCCAGACCCCTGATGGCTGGGGTCTCGACCACTACCGGGAGATTTTGAGCTCCCCCTTCTACCTGCAATCCTTCGGCAACTCGTTGCGCATTGCCGGCATCGCCAGCCTGGCGGGGCTCGCCATCGGCACCCTCGGGGCGGCGGCGCTGCGCCACAGCGGCGAGCGGGTCAAGCGGGTGCTGCTGGCCTTTGTCACCATGACCGGCAACTTCAGCGGGGTGCCGCTGGCGTTCGCCTTCATCATCATTCTCGGCATCAATGGCGCGGTGACCCTGCTGCTCAAATCCTGGGGCCTCATCGACGGCTTCAACCTCTACTCTGGCAGCGGCCTTATCCTCATTTACACCTACTTCCAGATCCCGCTCGCGTTGCTGCTGCTCTACCCGGCGTTCGACGCCCTGCAGGAGGAGTGGCCCCAGGCCGCCGCGCTGCTGGGGGCGAGCAAGGGGCAGTATGTGTGGCACGTGGCGCTGCCGGTGCTGACGCCTGCGCTGCTCGGCACCCTGATCATCCTGTTTGCCAACGCGGTGGGGGCCTATGCCTCTGCCTATGCCCTCACTACCGGCAACTTCAATCTGGTGACCATCCGGGTGGCCAGTCTGGTCTCCGGCGACATCTTCCTCGAGCCCAATATGGCGGCGGCGCTGGCGGTGATCCTGATGGTGCTGCTGGGAGTGGTGACGGCCGCCAACCAGTGGCTGCTGAAAAAGAGCTATGTGAACAAGGGGCAATCCCATGCATGATTTGACGCCGCGCTGGCCCAAGTGGGTGTTGGGTGGGCTGATCGCCACCCTGCTGCTGCCGCTGCTGGCCACGTTTCTCTACTCCATCTCCACCCGCTGGGGGGCGACCCTGCTGCCGGATGGCTTCACCCTCGACTGGTATCTCAAACTGTGGGGCGACCCGCGCTTTCTGGCGGCGTTTGGCCGCAGCCTCCTGGTCTGCTTCGCCACCCTGCTGCTGGGCACCCTGGTGTTGATACCCACCGTGCTGGTGGTGGCCTACTACTTCCCCAAGCTGGATCCCTGGATGAACCTGTTGATCTTGCTCCCCTTTGCGGTGCCGCCGGTGGTCTCCTCAGTCGGGCTGCTGCAGATCTACGCTGACGGCGTTCTGCCCATTATCGGCACGCCGTGGATCCTGATCGGCACCTGGTTCACCGTGGTGCTCCCCTTCATGTACCGGGCGCTGGCCAACAGCCTGCAAGGAGTGCCGCTGAAAGATTTGATGGATGCCGCCCACCTGCTGGGGGCAAGCAGTCGGCACGCCTTCCTGCTGGTGGTGATCCCCTGCCTGCGCAAGGGATTGCTGGCGGCGCTGTTTCTCTCGCTCTCCTTCCTGCTCGGCGAGTTCGTGTTCGCCAACATGCTGGTAGGAACCCGTTACGAGACCCTGCAGGTCTACCTCTACAACATGCGCGCCACCTCGGGCCACTTCACCAGTGCGCTGGTGATGAGCTACTTCCTGCTGACCCTGCTGCTCACCTGGGCGGCCAACAGATTTCATCGGTGATCCAAGATGTTTCATTTAGAAGTCAATCAGTTGCACAAATCCTACGGCGATACGCCGGTGTTCGAGGGGATCGAATTCGGCATTCGCAAGGGGGAGCTGGTGACCCTGCTCGGCCCCTCCGGCTGCGGCAAGTCCACCCTGCTGAGGGCGCTGGCCGGGCTCACTCCGGTAGATGGCGGTCAGGTGCGGGTGGCCGGTGAAGAGATCACCTGGCAGGCGCCCCAGAAGCGCGGCATCGGCATGGTGTTCCAGAGCTATGCGCTCTTCCCCAACATGACGGTATGGGACAACGTTGCCTTCGGCCTCAAGATGAAACCCCAGCCGGGACGGGAGCTGGCGGCCAGCGTGCAGGAGGCATTGGCGCTGGTGGAGCTGACCGGCTTCGAGCGCCGCTATCCGGCCGAGCTCTCCGGCGGTCAGCGCCAGCGGGTGGCATTGGCCCGGGCTTTGGTGGTGCAGCCGCGGATCCTGCTGCTGGACGAGCCGCTCTCGGCACTGGATGCCCGTATCCGCCGCAGCCTGCGCCAGCAGATCCGCGAGATCCAGCAGCGCCTTGAGCTCACCACCATCTTCGTGACCCACGATCAGGAGGAGGCGCTCACCATGTCGGATCGGATCTTCCTGATGAACAAGGGATCCATCGTCCAGAGCGGTACACCGGAAGAGATCTATACCCGTCCCGCCAGCGAGTTTGTGGCGGGCTTTATCGGCAACTACAACCTGCTTGGCGCCGAGCAGGGCAAGTCGCTGTTCGGCCCCCGTTTTCAGGGCAAGCTGGCGCTGCGGCCGGAGTCCATCACCCTGCTGCCCGCAGGGGCGACCAGCAGCGAACCCAGCCTGCCCGGCATCGTTCGTCAGCAACAGCTGCTCGGCAACGTGATCCGCTATCAGGTGGAGTGCGAGGCGGGGCTGTTGACGGTGGACTGCCTCAACCGCTCGGCTGGCGATCTGCTGGCCACCGGCAGTGCCGTGACCCTGGCGGTGGCCCGGGATCAACTCTGTGAGGTAGCATGACGCCTCGTTTCATTTTCGTTGTTACCGCAAGGAGCCCTCATGGCACTGGCACTGTTTGATCTGGACGAGACCCTGATTGCCGGGGATTCCGCCAGCCTCTGGCTGGAGTACATGGTGGCCGAGGAGCTGGCCCCCGCCAGCATGATCGCCGAGGAGCAGGCCATGATGTCCCTCTACCATCAGGGCAAGATGGACATGCACCAGTACATGGCCTTCACCCTGCAACCGCTGGCGGGCAAGACGCGCCAGTGGCTCGACTCGCTCTGTGCCCGCTTTGCCGAGCAGGTGCTGCGCGAGCGCCTCTACCCCGAGGGGTTGGCGCGTATCGAATGGCATCGGGAGCGGGGCGACGATCTGGTGCTCATCTCCGCCTCCGGCGAGCATCTGGTGGCGCCCATGGCGAAGATGCTGGGGATGGATCACTGCGTCGCCATTTTGCTCGATGAGGAGGAGGGGATGTTGACCGGCCAGACCTGCGGCACCCTCAGCTTTCGCGAGGGCAAGGTGGCCCGCATCAACCAGCTGTTTGCCGGCAGGGACCACCTCTGGCAGGGGAGCTTTGGTTACAGCGACTCTCACAACGATCTGCCCATGCTGCGGGCGGTGAGCCATCCCCATGCGGTCAATCCGGCCCCCGCCCTACGCCAGCAGGCCGGGGAGCTGGGCTGGCCGGTGTGGGAGTGGCAGCGCTGAGTCGCGCGCCACACAGGCTTAACGTGCGGCAAGAAGCACGGAAAACAAAGAGAGAGGCTGGAGCCTCTCTCTTTGTTTTTGCTGACGGCGTTGTGGTTGATGCTGGCGGCGGTGGCTACCCCTCGTTGGTTTGTTGCCGGGGCTCGCCAAAGGCGGGAATATCCTCCTCGGCACTCTGGTGAGGGGCGTGGCGCAGCGGGAAGCAGATACGGTTTTTCCCCTCCCGCTTGGCCTGATAGACCCCCTTGTCGGCCAGCTCCACCAGCTCTTTGGCCGAGAGCCCGAAGCGGCTGAAAGCCACCCCGCCACTGATGGTGATGGTGAGATCGGGTTCGCGCCACTCCAGCTGCTCCACCCCGAGCCGGAACGCTTCCAGCAGGGAGGGGAGCATCGGCTGCTCTTCGCCGTAACGGAAGATCAGCACCAGCTCCTCGCCGCCATAGCGGCAGAACCAGCCCCACTCGTGGAACAGATTCATGCCCAGCTTGCTCACCCGCTTGAGCACCACATCCCCTGCCTGATGGCCATGGGTATCGTTGACCCGCTTGAAATCATCCAGATCGAACATCACCACCCCGAAGGGAGCGCCACTGTTGAGCTGCTTTTGCAGGCACTCGTCGAAGAAGCGACGATTGTAGAGCCCGGTGAGTTTGTCCTGATGGGCTTGCAGGCGGATCTGGGCAAAGTCCTGGCTGGCGGCATCCATCTCTTCATAGACCTTGGCCAGCTCCAGCATGCGGCGGCCGTTGTAGGCGATACCGCCGGAGCGGCTGGCGCGGATCAGCAGGATGATCTCCCCCAGCATGCGGCGGAAGTAGCGGGTCCAGAGCAGGGCCAGCAGCAGATAGAAAATGCAGGCAACGGCAATCATCAGCAGCACGTTGATGGAGACGTTGTCGATCACCTGATGCATGTTGGCGGTAGGCTCGACACTGAGCAGGAACCAACGTTGCTCGGGGACACGGTAGTAAGAGACCATCAGGCCGCTGGCATTATCGAGGAAAAAGCCCTGCGGCAGTTGCATCCGGGCCAGCCAGTCGGGGTGAGCGAGGGGTTTGAATACCCGTTCGCGATCCGGATGGGCCAGCACCAGCCCGTCATGGTTGAGCAGGAGCTGATAGCCATTGCCCAGATGGTGACTCTGAGCATGCCGACTGTTTAGCCAGCTGGCGAGGGGGGTGAGCTGGGTATCCAGCGAGAGTACGCCAACCCGCTTGCCGTCAGGATCTTCAATTACCCGGGCCAGCGCCATGGTGAGGGTGCCCAGGGTGTAGTCGTAATAAGGATCAGTCCAGACAATCTGTCCGGGATGGCTGGCGGCCAGCAGATACCAGGGGCGGGTTCTGGGATCGAACTTCTCGTCGGCCTGCCAGGATGGGTGGATCAGCATCTTGCGATGCTCGGTGCCCACGTAGACGTAATCGAGCTCCATCACCTTGTGATAGGCCTGCCATTGTTGCAGGTAGCGTTCGCCGTTAAGGATCTCCGGGCCGCTGAAATCCCGATAATTTACCTGCTGATAAATGAGCGTAAACTGGCGTTTGAGGGTCGCCAGATAGGGTTCGATCAGGGTATGGAAATACTGGGTGTTGCGAGCAATCAGATATTGTTGCTGCTCGTGGCGCAGGGTGCGCTCCATATGCAGGTAGTAGATGCTGCCGAGCAGCAACACAGGGATAAAGAGCAAGAGGAGGCCCAGCCGCATGCGGGTGATCAAAGACCAAGTGTTCTTGGGCTTGGCGGGGGACATGAACAGATCCTTTTCGTCTCGGGTGACACCAGCATATATGATGCTGTGCGGCTCGTCTAAAGGCAGAAAATGAGATGTTTCCGATGCTGAACCACACTCTGCTCTCAATGATTCATTATGGCAGCATAGCGGTGCTGATCCTTGCCCTCTGTGTCGAGTATCTGATCTTTCGGCGCGGCCTGAACATGCTGCGAGTGCGCCGCCTGCTGCTGGCCGATGGGGTGGCTGCACTGGCGCTCTTCTCCATCTTTGCCACCGGGTGTCTGCTGGCCCTTGAGCATGCCAGCTCGGTGGCAGAGATCTTTGCCCATCCTGCCCACGGCCTCAAGATGGGGCTGTTTCTGCTGATTGTCGGCTCCCTCGTTTATCCCAGCCGCCTCTTCTATCGCTGGCGTCGTGCCCTGCGTCTGGGCAAGGCGCCGATGATCTCCATCCAGCAGCACTTCCGGGTGGTGTGGATCCTGCGGGGCAATCTGCTACTGATTGCCCTGTTGGCCGTGTTCACCAAGCCCTCGCTGCTGTAACACTCGTTGTGCTCAAAGCAGTGCGATGCAGAGCGTGGAGAGCGAAGACAAAGAGTGGAGACAAGAGGATAGGGAGGCGGGTATCTTGGATCGGATAACCCGTCACGCGCCGATTTAAGGAAGAATCGCCATGCGCTCCAATCTGATGTTGCTGATGGCTGCCACCATCTGGGGTATGGGCTTTGTCGCCCAGCGCCTCGGGATGGATCACATGGGGCCCTATACCTTCAATGGCCTGCGCTTTCTGCTCGGCGCCCTCTCCCTGCTGCCGCTGCTCTGGTGGCTCAAATCCCGACAACCTGTTGCCGTCGCGGGCGACCATCGCCAGCTGCTGATCGGTGGTGTGCTGGCCGGGTTGGTGCTGTTCTGTGCCGCCTCCCTGCAGCAGGTGGGGCTGCTTTATACCACTGCCGCCAAGGCCGGTTTCATCACCGGGCTCTACATCATTCTGGTGCCGGTACTGGGGCTGCTGCTGCGCCACAAGAGCGGGCTCAATACCTGGATCGGCGCCTTCATTGCGCTGGCCGGTCTCTATGTGCTGAGCGTCACCGACGAGTTTACCATCGGCTTTGGCGATCTGTTGCAGGTAGTCGGCGCCCTGTTCTGGGCTGTGCATCTGCTGCTGGTGGATCACTACTCCAACCGGGTTGCCCCCATCAAGCTCGCTGGAGTGCAGTTCGTAGTCTGCGGCCTGCTCAGCCTCGCCACTGCTTTTGTTATCGAAACCCCGACTGTGGCTGGCGCTGTGGCCGGTTGGCAGGCGCTGCTCTACGCCGGGCTGGTATCGGTCGGGGTCGGTTATACCCTGCAGGTGGTGGGGCAGCGGGGCGCTCATCCGGCCCACGCCGCCATCATCCTCAGTCTGGAGACCGTCTTTGCCGCCGTGGGTGGCGTATTGCTGCTGGGTGAGACGCTGGACGAGCGCGCCATTGCCGGTTGTGCCCTGATGCTGGCGGGGATGCTTATCTCTCAAATCCGGCTACGCTGGTGGTGGAAGTCGCGCCGGGACAAGGTGCCCGCGACCAAGTAAACCGCAGCCCGCCGCATAACAAAAACGCCCCGACAGTCGGGGCGTTTTGCATGATGGCGATTCGGATCAGGGGCGCTGATCCAGCTCGCGCTCCAGCTCCATGGCCTTCTGACGGGCCGGATGGGTATTGAGGCGCTGCCAGTAGGCTTGCAGGTGCGGGAAGTGGGCCAGCTGACCACTTTGCGCCAGCAGATCCACCAGGAAGGAGTTCATGATGTCGGCGCCGGAGAGGCGATCCCCCACCAGATAGTGGCGATTCGCCAGTACCTCATTGAGGTAGCCCAGCACCTTGGCACACTCCGCCTTGGCGTAGTCCGGCAGGAAGCGCATCGGGCTGCCATCCTTGCGCACGAACATGTCGAGCAGCAGCGGCAGAATGCCGGAGCTCTCGGCAAAGTGAAGCCACTGCAGGTATTCGGGATAGTCGGGACTATCTGATGCCGGTGCCAGCCGTTCCGGAGCGTGGCGGGCAATCAGGTACTCGGTGATGGCGCCCGATTCCGCCAGCACCCGGCCGTCGAACTCGATGACTGGCGACTTGCCGAGGGGGTGGATGGCCTTGAGCTCGGGCGGCGCCAGAAAGGTGGCGGCATCGCGCTGGTAAGCCTTGATCTCATAGGGCAGGCCCAGCTCTTCGAGCAGCCAGATGATGCGCTGGGAGCGGGATTTGTTCAGGTGGTGCAGGACTATCATAACGACCTCGATTCGGTGGCAGGAAAGTGTGTACGAACGGGCGAGGGGGGCGGTTCACCGGCAGTAAAAAAGAGCGGGCTTGATGCCCGCTCCCTCGTTGACTGACTCAGGCCTCCAGCGCCTGATCCAGATCCGCCAGAATGTCCTCGATCGCCTCGATCCCCACCGACAGCCGGATCATCTCGGGTTTGACGCCAGCCTTGGCCTGCTCCTCCTCGCTCAGCTGGCGATGGGTGGTGGAGGCGGGGTGGCAGGCCAGCGATTTGGCGTCGCCGATATTGACCAGCCGCTTGAAGATCTTCAGCGCATCGTAGAAGCGCACGCCCGCCTCGTAGCCATCCTTCAGACCGAACGAGAGGATGGCCGAGGGGCGACCGGCCATGTACTTCTCCGCCAGCAGATAGTGGGGGTGACCCGGCAGACCGGCATAGCTGACCCAGGCAACCTTGGGGTGATGCTTGAGGTGGTTGGCGACCCGCAGGGCGTTGTCGACGTGGCGCTCCATGCGCAGGCTCAGGGTCTCCAGCCCCTGCAGCAGCAGAAAGGCGTTCATCGGCGCCAGCGCTGCGCCGGTATTGCGCAGGGGCACTGTGCGTACCCGCCCAATAAAGGCGGCCGGGCCAAAGGCCTCGGTATAGACCACCCCGTGGTAGGAGGGTTCGGGTTTGGTCAGTTGCGGGAAGCGCTCGGCGTGATCCGCCCAGGGGAACTTGCCCGAGTCGACGATGACGCCGCCCAGCGAGTTGCCGTGGCCGCCGACATATTTGGTCAGGCTGTGCACCACGATATCGGCGCCATGTTCGATGGGCTTGCAGAGCACCGGGGTGGCGACCGTGTTGTCGACGATAAGCGGCACTCCACGGGCGTGGGCTGCCTTGGCCAGCGCGGCCAGATCGACGATGTTGCCCGCCGGGTTGCCGATGCTCTCGCAGTAGACCGCCTTGGTCTTGTCGTCGATCAGGGCGGCGATGGCCTCGGCGCTGTCATCCTTGGCGAAGCGCACCTCGACCCCGAAGCTTGGCAGCATGTGGGCGAACAAGGTGTAGGTGCCACCATAGAGCTGAGGGGTTGAGACAATGTTGTCACCGGCGGCGGTCAGCGCCTGAATGGCGTAGGTGATGGCGGCGGAACCTGCCGAGACCACCAGTGCGGCGATCCCCCCTTCCAGTGCGGCCATCCGCTGCTCCAGCACATCGTTGGTGGGGTTCATGATGCGGGTGTAGATGTTGCCCGGCACCGCCAGATTGAACAGATCCGCCCCGTGCTGGGCGCTCTCGAATTCGTAGGCCACCGTCTGGTAGATGGGCACGGCGACCGCCTTGGTGGTGGGGTCGCTGGAAAAGCCGTGGTGCAGGGCCAGGGTCGCATCTTTCATCACACACTCCTTGTTGGATGTTGCTTGTCGCAGTTATAGATGGATAGACGTCCAATCTATCAGGCCCGTGGCCGATGTAAACAGCAAGATCCGGCAAAGCAATGTCGCCCGCAGGGGATGCGCGTCCCGAGTGGCTGGCACGGCTCACACTCAGAGGCGACGGCGATACTCCTTGTCGTCGATCTGGTTCATATCCCACTGCATCAGGCGGTTGAGCTGCTGCATGGGATCCTCGATGAGCGGTAAGGGGCGTGGCAGGATCCGCTTGAAGTAACGGCGCAAGGTCTGCTGGATCCGGTTCGGTTTGATGGGGTTGGCGTGGCTCATGATGGTGCTCCTCTGCTGTGGTTCTCACGTTCGCCAGCAGTATTGAGCTAAAATGCGGAAGTAAAAACTGATGACTTATAGCAACAGGATTTCCTCTTTTATGCCGACCGGTCGCCTCTACCAGCAATTTCAACGACTCGCCCAGCTGCTTGGCAGCGACGAGCGGGAGATCAGCCTCGCCGAGGTGGCGGATCTGCTCTGCTGCACCCCGCGCAACGCTCGCTTGCTGCTGCGGCGGATGCAGGATCAGGGCTGGCTCAGCTGGTCGGCGGAAGCGGGGCGGGGGCGGCGCTCCCGGCTCACCCTGCTCGACAGTCAGGAGAGCCTGACCCGGCGCCGCTTGTGGGATCTGCTCAGTCAGGGCCAGCTGGCGCAGGCGGTACGGCTGGCCGAAGATCGCCTCGATCTGCTCACCCCGCTGCTGATCGAACAGCTCGGTCAGGCCACCCGCGAGGGGCGCCAGATCCTGCGGGTGCCCTACTACCGGCCGTTGCCACAGTTGCTGCCCACCGGCCCGATGCGCCGCTCCGAAATCCACCTGAGCCGTCAGATCTTCAACGGCCTCACCCGGCGAAATGAGGAAAATGGGGAAATCGAAGGGGATCTCGCCCACCACTGGGAGTGTCTGGGCCCTTGCCACTGGCGTTTCTACTTGCGCCCGGCGGTGCGCTTTCACCACGGCCGCGAGCTGGTGGTGGAAGATGTGATGGAGAGCCTGTTGGCCCTGCGGGATCGCCCGCTGTTCGCCCATCTGGATCGGCTGGAGAGCCCCTGGCCACGCACCCTGGATCTCTATCTCGACAGTCCGGATCCCTGGCTGCCCCACCTGCTGGCGGAGCCGGTGGCGACCATTTTGCCGCGAGAGCTCAAGGGGGAGGCGGGCTTTGCCCTGCAACCTGTGGGCACCGGCCCTTACCGGGTGGCTGTGAACGATCCCCTGCATCTTTGCCTTGCGGCGTTTGACGACTACTTCGGCCTGCGCGCCCTGCTCGACGAGATCGACATCTGGATGCTGCCGGAGCTGGCGGAGCGGCTGGAGACCCACCTGCAGCTGGGGTGCGACAGCCCTGAGCTCGGTACCATGCGCGGCGAATCGGAGCTGGAGTCGGGCTGCTACTTCCTGCTGCAGGACGATCGTTCCGGATCCTTGCAGGATCCCTCCCTGCGCCAGTGGCTCGGCCAGCTGCTAAATCCGGTAGCTCTGATGGGGCGGGTCGCCCCCGAGTTGCAACGGGGCTGGACCAGCGCCCTCGGCCTGTTGCCCCACTGGCGCGAAGCGCTGCCCGCGCCCTTGCCCACACCGGCGCAGTTGCCGGGAAGACTGGTGCTTGCCTGCTTCAACCAGCATCTGGAGTTCAACGAGTGCGCCAACGCCATGAGCAGCCTGCTGGCCGAACAGGGGATCAGGCTGGAGGTGCGCACCCTCGATTACGGTCGCTGGGTGAGTGGCGAGGATGAGGATGTGGATCTCTGGCTCGGCACCCTCAACCTCGAACATGCCGGCCCCTTTGCCCCCTACGCCTGGTTGCAGGGCACCCCGTTGCTGCGCAAGGTGTGGAGCAGTCAGCATGAGTTGTGGCAAGGGTTGATGCAGTGGCGCGCCAGCGGTGAGGAGCCCGGCCCCCGCGCCCTGCTGGCAACTGTGCAGCAGCAGAGCTGGTTTGTGCCGTTGTTTCACCACTGGCTGGAGCTGGAGAGCCGGGTCGGCGTGCACGGGGTGCGGATGACGGCGCTCGGCTGGTTCGATTTTCGCAGCGCCTGGTTGCGGCCGGAACCGCCCCATCAGCCCGCAGAGGCGCCATAGTTCGTCCAATTTCTGTCGCGGCCGACGAGTGCTCCGTGGCCGCTTGCGTGAAAGATCCGTAAATCGGCCGCTGCTGCACAGTTTGTGTCACGCCTCTGTGCCATGCTGTTTCAGGTTATGGACAGCAGAGCAAATGAGGAAAACGATGAGCAATAATTCAGACAGTTCCGCAGGAAAATGCCCGGTCATGCACGGGGGAACCACCTCCGTCGAGACGTCCAGAATGGAGTGGTGGCCGAAGAGCCTCAACCTCGACATTCTTCACCAACACGATACCAAGACCAATCCGCTGGGGGCCGGTTTCAACTATCGGGAAGCCTTGAAGGGGCTCGATATGGCGGCCCTCAAGCAGGATGTGACCGCACTGATGACCGACAGTCAGGAGTGGTGGCCCGCCGACTGGGGCCACTACGGCGGCCTGATGATCCGCATGGCCTGGCACTCGGCCGGTACTTACCGCATCGCCGATGGCCGCGGCGGCGGTGGCAGCGGCAACCAGCGCTTTGCCCCCCTCAACTCCTGGCCGGATAACGCTAACCTCGACAAGGCCCGTCGCCTGCTGTGGCCCATCAAGAAGAAGTACGGCAACAAGATCAGCTGGGCCGATTTGATTATTCTGGCGGGCACCGTGGCCTATGAGTCCATGGGGCTCAAGACCTTCGGCTTCGCCTTTGGCCGCGAGGATATCTGGCACCCGGAGAAGGATATCTACTGGGGATCGGAGAAAGAGTGGCTGGCGCCCAGCGGCAAGCCGGGCGGTCGTTACTCCGGCGAGCGGGATCTGGAAAACCCGCTGGCGGCGGTGATGATGGGGCTTATCTACGTCAACCCGGAAGGGGTGGATGGCCAGCCCGATCCCCTGAAAACCGCGCAGGATATGCGAGTCACCTTCGCCCGCATGGCGATGGATGATGAAGAGACGGTGGCGCTGACCGCCGGTGGCCACACCGTCGGCAAGGCTCACGGCAACGGCGATGCCAAACAGCTTGGCCCCGAGCCGGAAGGGGCCAGCCTCGAGGAGCAGGGGCTCGGCTGGATCAATCACCACAGCCGCGGCATCGGCCGCAACACTGTGACCAGCGGCATCGAAGGGGCCTGGACCACCCACCCGACTAGGTGGGACAACGGCTACTTCGAGCTGCTGTTCAAGTACGACTGGTGGTTGCAAAAATCACCGGCGGGGGCCCATCAGTGGGAACCGATCAATATTGCCGAAGAGGATATGCCGGTGGATGTGGAGGACCCGTCGATCCGCTGCAAACCCATGATGACGGATGCCGACATGGCGCTCAAATTCGATCCCGAGTATCGCAAGATTGCCGAGCGCTTCCGCGATGATCCGGCGGCCTTCTCCGACGCCTTCGCCCGCGCCTGGTTCAAGCTGACCCATAGGGATATGGGGCCGAAGAGCCGCTATGTCGGCCCCTATGTGCCGACAGAAGATCTGATCTGGCAGGATCCGGTGCCAGCCGGACGTGCCGATTATGACGTGGCGGCGGTGAAGGCCAGGATTGCCGCCAGCGGCCTCTCCATCAGCGAGCGGGTGAGTACCGCCTGGGATAGTGCCCGTACCTTCCGAGGCTCCGACAAGCGGGGCGGTGCCAACGGCGCCCGCATCCGGCTGGCTCCCCAGAAGGATTGGCCGGGCAACGAACCGGCGAAGTTGGCGAAGGTGCTGGCGGTCTATGACAAGCTGGCGGCCGAGTGTGGCGTCAGCGTCGCGGATCTCATCGTGCTGGGGGGCAACCTCGCCATCGAGCAGGCAGCCCAGGCCGCCGGGGTGACGGTGAGCGTGCCGTTTGCGCCGGGCCGGGGGGACGCCACTCAGGCTCAGACCGATGTGGCCTCGTTCGAGGTGCTGGAGCCGCTGGCCGACGGCTTCCGCAACTGGCTGAAGCAGGACTATGTGGTAACGGCGGAGGAGCTGCTGCTGGATCGCGCCCAGCTGATGGGGCTCACCGCCTGCGAGATGACAGCGCTGGTCGGCGGGATGCGGGTGCTCGGCACCAACCACGGCGGTACCGGGCACGGGGTCTTTACCGATCGGGTCGGGGTACTCAGCAACGACTTCTTCGTCAACCTGACCGACATGGACTACCAATGGCTGCCGAAAGCGAGCAATCTCTACGAGATCCGCGATCGCCGCAGCGGCGCCCTGAAATGGACGGCCACCCGGGTGGATCTGGTGTTCGGCTCCAACTCGGTGTTGCGCGCCTATGCCGAGGTCTATGCCCAGGATGACAACAAGGAGAAGTTTGTCTGTGACTTCATCACCGCCTGGAACAAGGTGATGAATGCGGATCGCTTCGATCTGCTCGGCTAGTCCCCGAGCCGTTTGGTTATCTGCACCAGCCCCGCACACCCAAGGTGTGCGGGGCTTTTTACTGCCTGCTTTTTTTGCAGAGCACCAAAACCCGCCGCACTGCGACACCTGCTGGCCGTTCGTGCAGGGTCGTGGGCATCCCTGTCCTTGGCCCAGCAGTATCATGTAACATGCTGATCCGCTGGTGATGCCCTGTGGCCACCCATTGGCCACTGATGTCCCATGAACGGACAAGGACAGAAAGAAAGAGACAAGGAGTCAACCCATGCTGGAAATGCAGATCCAACCCCGCTTTCAGGAGACGGATGCCCTCGGCCATATCAACAATACGGTGCCGGCGGTCTGGTTCGAATCGGCGCGGGATCCCCTGTTCCGGATCTTCTCCCCCGATCTGGATGTGCATAACTGGCATCTGATCATCGCGGGCTATACGGTGCAGTTCAAACGGGAGCTGTTCTACGGCCAGCCGGTCACCATCAAGACCGGCGTGCGCCGCATTGGCACCAGTTCATTTACGGTCTGGCAGGAGGCCTGGCAGGGCGGCGAACTGGCCGTCACCGCCGAAACGACCCTGATCCATTTTGACTACCGGGCCCGCCAATCCCTGCCCCTGAGCGATGCTCACCGGGAAGGGCTGCGGGCCTGGCTGACAGAGAGTTAACCACGGGCCGGATGGCCCATCACAGGAGTGTTATGTACAACTCAATGCGCAACACAGCGATCGCGCTGACCCTGGGATTCTGCTCCCTCCCTTCTCTGGCCGCTTCTCTCGCCGAGCAGTTTACCCTGATGGAGAAGGGGGCCGAGAGCGCCCTCGATACCCGTCAATTCAGCCATGACGGCGTCGATATCAAGGCCTGGATCGATGGCGCCCCCGTCATCATCGCTGTGCCCATCATGAACGAACTGGGCAAGCTGGAAGGGGAGAGCCGCTACTACTTCAAGGGCGGCAAGCTGTTCGGGGTCAAAGAGCCCGCCGCCCAGTTCGCCTTTGACGACAGCGGCAAGCTGACCCAGTGGCTGGACGAGAAGGGTCAGCCCGCCGAGTTCGTCAGCAAGATGAGCATGCAGCAGCGTCAGGAGTGGCTCACCAAGCGGGCTGCCGAGCTGAGCAAGCTGTTTGTGGTGAGCGCGGCCGAACAGAAGGCGGCCAAGGGGGGCGTCAAGCTGAAGGGGGCGGATCTCGCTCACTGGCTCTGCAACGGCAAACTGATGGATCTTGCCCACGGCGACAAGGTGATCTTCGAGCAGGATAAGCTGAAGATTGGCGAGCAGGGGATCGAGGGGGAGGTCTCCCTGCGTCAGGATAAGGGGTGGCAGGAGCTGAGCCTCAAGTGCGAGGTGCAGGGCACCCAAGTGACCCGCCTCACCTGGCAGCCGCTGCCGGGTGCCAACAAGCCGCAATAAGCGCAATAGCAAGGGGGCCCATCTCGGGCCCCCTTCTCATTCGGTGTGTGGCTCCCCCAGCTTGAGCCGGGTGAGTGCCTCGACCCGGCGCCACTGTCCGGGCTCGAACCAGCGTGCCAGCAGCTCCTGCTGCTGTTCGGCCCGGGTCTCGTTCGGCAGTTGTCTGAGCTCGGCCAGAAAGCCGCTGAGCTGCTCCTCGAACCCTTGCCGGTTCTGCTCCAGCTGGCGCATCCGATCCACCGCTTCCGGCCCCCCCGTCTCCAGCAGCAGAGCCTCCCGTTTGGATGGCTCCATCTGAGCTAGCTCTTGCAACTCCTCAAGCAGGCGGCTGTTGGCCTCCGCCTCGCGAAACCAGCCCGGTTGCTCCGCCAGCCAAAGATCCAGCTCGCTGGCCAGCTGCGACTTGTCGCTGTCTCTCGCCTCCGCCAGCGCCCTGCGGCGCAGGGTCAGCTGCTCCATCAGCCGATCCTCGGTAAACAGCTGGGCCTGCTCGGCCGGGGTAAAGCTCTGCTGGCGCAGCTGCTCCCGCTCGTCAAACAGGATCTGCAGGCTGGCGAGGGAGATCTCGGTGGGCACCGTCAGGCTGCTCTGGGCGGAGACAAAGGTGCGATAGCGCGCCTGCAGGGCATCGGCGGCCTCCTGCTCGGGATCGTGCGGGTGGCTCTGTGCATGCTGGCTGGCTTGAGCGGAGGATGAGTCTGCCGTCGGTGCCGTGGGCCAGAGCAACACCCCGCCAAGCAGCAGGGTGATGGCGCAGGGCACGACGAGCAGGGTGGCTATCTTCATAGTCCCAGCTCCTTGAGACGGTTGGCATGCTGGCGATAGAGGGTGACCGGATCGGTCTCGAACAGGTGGTGTATGCCGAAGGACTGGTTCACTTCGTCCAGATGGTTCATCCGGTAGCCGGTGCCGATCACCTTGCCGAGGTGGCTGCTGCAGACCCCGACCAGCCCGTCATTGGGCTCCTTGAAGAAGGCGCCGGTCAGCGCCAGCGCCGGATCCACCGGATCCAGCAGATTGGTCAGGTTGCCGCGTCCGCTCCAGGAGAAGTAGTAGACGCCGTTGGTCGCCTGCATCGGCCCCTCGCCGCAATAGCGGCTGGGCAGCCCCTCCGGGTAGCGCTGGTTGAACTGGCTGGCCCCCTTGCTGGTGAGGGCATCGAGGGCGGCGACCGGATCTTGCGGCAGCTGGCTCCCGCCCGAGAGCAGTGAAATCATGCCGGAGAGGGCGTGGGCCGCGGCGGCCGCCAGCTTCTCGGCGGCGCTGCCGGGGGCGGCATTGGCCCGCACCAGATCGGCAATCTCTGAGCCGTAGTTGACCCCGCCGACGCTGGTGGCGGAGGCGACCAGCTCGGGGGCGACCGAGGCGACATAGCGGATGGTGGGGCCGCCGTGGGAGTGGCCGATCAGGTTGACCTTCTCGGCGCCGGTGGCCGCCAGCAGCAGCTCAACCTGGGCGAGCAGTTGCTCCCCCCGTTGCTCCGAACTGGCGGTGGCCGATACCTGAGCCACGTAGACTTTGGCACCATCCCGGCTCAGGGCCTGGGGAATGCCGTAGAAGTAATCGACCCCGAGCAGCTTGTCGAAACCGAACAGGCCGTGCACCAGCACTATGGGGTAGCGGGTCTGGGTGTATCCGCTGGCGTGTGCCAGCATGGGCAGGGTGCAGAGCAGCACCAGAAGCCATCTCTTCATCATCAGCATCCTTGTTGATTCGTGAGGAACAGATTGTGTGGCGTACTCCATGTTCGCCGGTGCCAGTATGGTGGCTGCTGACGGGAGAGGCTGTGAGGGGGATCGCAACTCGGGATTCAAAAGGGGTTCAGGGTGCGGGCGGGGAAGCTGAGCTCCCCGCCCTGCGGCTTATTGCCACTCCACCAGGTGATACTGCTTCTTGCCCCGGCGCAGCAGCAGGTAGCGGCCAAACAGCCGATCATCGGCACTCAGCTGTTCATCCTGCTTGATCACACCATTGAGGCTGATGGCCCCCGCCGCCAGCAGCTCGCGGGCGATGCGTTTGGAGTTCGCCAGACCGCAGCTGACAAGCAGGCTGACCAGATCCGTCTCGCCGCTGACGGTGCTGCTCGGCATGCCATCCTGCGCCAGCTGGGCCAGATCGCTCTCGCCGAGGCGGGCCACGTCGCCGCTAAACAGCAGCTCGCTGATACGCTGCACCGCCGCCAGCGCCGCCTTGCCGTGCACCAGCTCGGTCAGCTCGTTCGCCAACACCTGCTGTGCCTGCTTGCGGCCCTGCCGCTGGGCATCTTCCGCCTCCAGCTCGGCAATCTCGGTCAGCGACATAAAGCTGTAGTAGCGCAGGAAGCGGTAGACATCCTCATCCGCGGTGCCGAGCCAGAACTGATAGAAGGCATAAGGGGAGGTGAGCGCCGGATCGAGCCAGACCGCGCCACCCTCGGTCTTGCCGAACTTGGTGCCGTCCGCCTTGGTGATAAGGGGCAGGGTCATGCCGTGTACCTGCGCCTGATGGAGGCGGCGGGTGAGATCCATGCCGCTGGTGATATTGCCCCACTGGTCGTTGCCGCCAATCTGCAGGGTGCAACCGAGCCGCTGGTGCAGCACCGCAAAGTCGTAGGATTGCAGCAGAGCGTAGGAGAACTCGGTGAACGAGATGCCCTGATCCGGGCGAGCCAGCCGCTGGCGGACCGATTCCCGCGCCAGCATGGCATTGACCGAGAAGTGCTTGCCGATATCCCGCAGAAAGTCGAGGGCGGACATCTGCCCCATCCAGTCGCCATTGTTGACCAGTTGCGGGGCCGACAGGCCCTCATCGGCGGGCAGCAGTGCCCTGATTTGGGCCGACAGGCTGGCGACCCAACCCTGTACGGTATTGGCACTGTTGAGGCTGCGCTCGGTCGCCTTGAAGCTGGGATCGCCGATAAGACCGGTCGCCCCGCCCACCAGTGCCACCGGGGTGTGGCCCGCCAGCTGGAAGCGGCGCAGCATCAAGAGCGGCACCAGATGACCGATATGCAGGCTGCCGGCGGTGGGATCGAACCCGCAATAGACGGTGCGCGGGGTGGCAAGATGATCGGCCAGGGCCGCCGGGTCGGAATTCTGGGCCACAAGGCCGCGCTCGGTCAGCTCATCGAGCAGGTGGGGGTTGATCATGGGTGCTCCAACAACAGGGGAAAAGCCGTCATCCTCGCCGTTCTGGCCGGTGGCGGATATGTCCCCTGAGGGACAGTTTTGCCACTCTCGTGCTAGCATTCAGCCATAGCGGGAATCGCTCCCCGTCACCGGAAACGTGCCACCATGACCCAGCCATTCCCCACAGATGCCTTGACCCGCAGTATGACCGAGGTGGTCGATGCCCTGCACAGCAGCGCCTTTCCGGCGGCGCTGGTGCGGCTGATCCAGCAGCAGGTGGCGTTTGATTGTGCTCTGCTGCTCGGGGTGGGGCAGCGGCCCGTCTACCTCTACGACAACCTCAACCATCAGCGGGCCCTGCTGTTTGATCGCTACCTCACCAGCCACTTCAGTCAGGATCCCTTTATGCAGGCGCTGGAACAGGGCTTGCCTGCCGGCGTCTGGACCCTGGCGCAGGTCTCCCAAGGGCGGCTCGATCCCGAATATCGCCACCACTTCTATCAGGCCACCGGCTGGCAGGAGGAGGTGGGGCTGATCCTGCCGGTGCGGGACGGGCTGACGCTGATGCTGTTTATGGGGCGACTCGACAAGCGCAGTACCCTCAGCCGTGACGAGCTGGCGAGGCTGGAGCAGCTGTTCCCGCTGGTGCATTCGCTCTGTCGTCAGCAGTGGCGGCAGAGCCAGCCACTTCTGGCCCAGAGCACTGCGCTGCCAGACAGCGCCAGCCTCAAGAGCGCGGTGGAGCAGGCGATGGCGAGTGTCGGGGGCGATAGGCTTACCCGGCGCGAGCGGCAGGTGGCGGAGTTGCTGCTGCAGGGGCTGGATACCGAGGCGATTGCCGCGGAGCTCGGGATTGGCAGTGGCACGGTGAAGAATCACCGCAAGCATCTCTATGGCAAACTGCGGCTCGGCTCGCGGGCCGAGCTGTTCAATCTCTTTCTGAACCACCTCATTACGGCGCCGGTGGAGGCATCCCCCGTTTCATCGATGGGGGATACAACGAGCCCGCCATAGGGCGGGCCGGGGTTACTCGAGGCGCGGGATGGTGGGAGTGGTTTCGGGCAGGATACTGAGCAACTGGTAGCGCTTCATCAACTGCTTGTATTCATCCCCCTGTTTGACCTTGTCCAGCGCCTGTTGCAGGCGGGCAACCTGTTGCTTGTCTGCCCTCAGGTTGAAGGCGAAGCAGTTATCCTGCTCTTCAATGATCGCGACGGTGACAAAATCCTCGCTGGGGAAACCCAACTCCTTGGCCTGATGGCGCAGCATCACCTCGTTGCCCGCCACCAGATCGGTGCGTGCCATGATGAGCTGGCGCACCACCTGATCCATGCGCTCCACCGCCATCATATTGCCCGGGCTGATCCCGCGGTTGAGCAGCAACTGCTCCCCGACATCCGCCTGCATCACGCCGATCTGCAGCTTGGCGAGATCCGCTTTGCTGGCCACTTTGGGGGCATCCTGCTTGCGGCCGACCAGCGCGACCCTGGAGTGGCTGATGGGGCAGACCCAGAGGAAGTGGGGCTCCCGCTCCTTGGTGTGCGCTGTGGTAAAGAGCACGGCCTCTTGCTGCTGGGTCAGCAGATACCAGCCGCGGGCCCAGGGCAGAAAGTGGATGGGTTGCTCCGGCTCCCCCATTTCGCGCCACATCAGGCGCAGCAACTCGACCGCTAACCCCACAGGCTGACCATTTTTATCCTGGCCATTGAGTGGCATGTTCTGCTCCGAATAGTAGATAAGTGCCGGAGCAGGGAGCGCGATAAACAGGGCGAGAGAAGCGAGAGCTGGGAGCAGACGACGCATGATGCACTCCTTGTACGGGTAGTTACCTAACAGTCTATGTGGCCTTTTCCATAACGTCATGATCCGGTAGCGGGATAAAAAACAGGCCACCTTGCGGTGGCCTGTCGGTTTATTTGAGCAGGGCTTCCATCTCCGCCTCTGCCTTGGCGCGAGCCTTGGCTTCCGCCGCTCTGGCGGCATCGGCGACGCTCTCTCCGGCCGTATTGGATGCGGCACTGACGGCCTGCCGGGCGGGTTCGGCAACGGCCTTGGTTGCCTCTTGCGTCACGGTCGCGGCGGCACTGCTGACGGCCTGTTTGGCCGGAGCGGCAACAGCCTTGGTTGCCTCTTGCGTCACGGTCGCCGCGGCACTGCTGACGGTCTGTTTGGCCGGAGCGGCAACAACCTTGGTTGCCTCTTGCGTCACGATCGCAGTGGCGCTGCTGACTGCTTGCTTGGCAGGAATGGCAACGGCTTTGGCCGCTTCTTGCGTCGCGGTTGCAGCGGCGCTGCTGACGGCTTGCTTGGCAGGAGTGGCAACGGCCTTGGTGGCTTCTTGGGTCGCGGTCGCAGCGGCGCTGCTGGCGGCTTGCTTGGCTGGAGCGGCTACGGCCTTGGTCGCTTCTTGCGTCACGGTGACGGCAGTGCTGCTGACGGCCTGTTTGGCAGGTGCGACAATGGCCTTGGTGGCTTCTTGCGTCACGGTGGCAGCAGTGCTGCTCACCGCTTGCTTGGCTGGCGCAGTGACAGCGGTGGTTGCAGTGCGGGTAAGAGCGGTCGTGCTTTGGCTCACCGCTTGGGTGGCCTGCCCTGTGGCATTGGCGGCTGCGCCGCTGATGGCTTGGCTAGCGCTGTTGGTCAGCGAACCGGTGACGCCGCGAGTCACTGTGCCCAGCGCGCTGCCAAGGGAGAAGGGGGAGGCGCCACTCTGACTGGTTGCCGTACCGGTCAGGGCATTGGCCGCCGGGGTGAGCTGGTTGGTGGGGGTCTGCCAGCCCTGCATGGCGGTTGGCCAGGTCGGTGCCGTGCCCGCCAGATTTTCGCCGAAGGTCAGGGTGGTACCATCCCCTTTTTGCAGCAATACCGACATCTGGTTGGTTTGCGAGTTCCACACCATCCCCGCCTGCTTGGCGATATCCGGCACGGGCGCATACTCGGAGACCACATAGAAAAGCGGCCCCTCCTGCTGTAACTTGTCGGCCGTCTTGAGCAACTGCATGGTGCTGTCGTAGTTGGGGCCAAGGATGGCGGTCATCCGATCCTTGATCAGGGGTTGTTCGAACAGATTGACCTCGTTCGGGTCAAAGCCGACCAGCGGCTTGAGCAGGGCCCACATCAGCTGGCTGGTGGGGCTCATCATCAGCAATGGGGCAACGCAGGCGGACAACATCAGGCTCAGGCAGGCCGCCTGAAGCAACGGCATGATACGCATTGGGATAATATCCAAATAACGATTTGATAAATAAGGTTATATTTTGTCAGGATGTGACAAATTCACCGGAAGTTTGCGCGTGGCAGCGAGAGACTGCCCGCAGGCGCTGGCAGGCTACCATATTGGTTCCACAATGCCAGCAGGCAGTATGATTGTCAGTCAAGTAAACCCCGGGGCTGGTCGACTCTTCGAGAGAGCCTCCCATCGAAACAGGATCCCTCTCATGAAAAATGTACTGCTTTGCCTGCTGGCCTCCCTCTGGCTTATCCCCGCTCTGGCCGCGTCCAAAACCACTGTGGTGGGCGAGTCTGCCAGCCCCGAGCTGGTGCTACCGTTGGGCTCATTGCCCGAGCGGGTCTGCTGGTTTGCGGATCAGAAATATTCCGAAGGGGCCCGCATTCTGCAAGGAGATATCTGGCTGGAGTGCGGCCCGCAGAACGACCTCGAGAGCAATGGCGCGCTGTCCTGGCGCTCTCCTGCGGTGGTGTTGCCTGCCACCCGTGGTGCGAAAGCTCAGAAGACGATTTCCGTGGGTCAGTGAGGCTTTTCTTGATCCAGCTAAAGACATGGACGTGATCCCTGTCGCATAATGCAGCTCCTTTCTTCTCTTGGCTGGAACCTAAGAAATGGCTCGTCGCTCTTCTAATGCACAACGTCGTCGCAGTAGCTGGTGGTACAAACGCTTGTTGGCAAGGGAGCGGGAAGAGCGCGAAGCGCGTTCCGTCCGGGATTGATACAGCAGTGAAAACAGAGCCTTGGGCTCTGTTTTTTATTTATCAAATACCGTCATGACGAGAACGGGGGCCATCAGGCCCCCGTTTTGTTTTTGCAGATGTTGCCTGCTTGTGGCTTAGCGCTGCAAGGCGGCCAGTGCCAGTTCGACCCGTTTGGCATACTCGGGGTCGGCCTGCTCGAAGTGTTTGAGCTGGGCCGCGACGATGGCGTCATCCTCCACATTGATAAGGGAGCGGGCCAGGTTGGCGGCGAGCCGCGAACGCTGTCCCTCGTCCATGATGCGGAACAGATTGCCCGGCTGGCTGTAGTAGTCGCTGTCGTAGTCACGGAAGTCGTAGTGCAGGGCGGCCCCTTCCAGACTCAGCGCCGGTTCGTGCTGCTCGCTCGGCTGCTGGGTACCGAAACGGTTCGGCTGGTAGTTGGGGCTGGCGCCGCCATTGCTGTCTGCCCGCATGGCACCGTCACGATGGGCACCGTGATGGAACGGACAGCGCGGGGCGTTGACCGGCAGCAGACCGTGGTTGACGCCAAGGCGATAGCGCTGGGTGTCGCCGTAGGAGAAGAGTCGCCCTTGCAACATGCGATCCGGCGAGAAGCCGATACCGGGCACCACGTTGGCCGGGGTAAAGGCGGCCTGCTCCACATGGGCGAAGTAGTTGTCCGGGTTCTGGTTGAGCTCCAGCACGCCCACCGGGATCAGCGGGTAGTCGCTGTGCGGCCACACCTTGGTCAGGTCGAACGGGTGGATGTTGTAAGTCTGGGCTTCGGCCTCCGGCATCACCTGCACATAGACCTTCCAGCGCGGGAAGTCGCCCCGCTCGATGGCATTGAACAGATCCGCCTGACTGGTCTCCCGATCCTGCCCGACGGCGGTGGCGGCCTCTTCATCGGTGTAGAAGCTGTGGCCCTGCTCGGTCTTGAAGTGGAACTTGACCCAGAAGCGCTCGTTGGCATCGTTGATAAAGCTGAAGGTGTGGCTGCCGTAGCCGTTCATCTCCCGCAGGCTCTTGGGGATGCCGCGATCGCTGAACAGTATGGTGACCTGATGCAGGGATTCCGGATGGCGTGACCAGAAGTCCCAGGCGGCGGTGGCGCTGCGCAGGTTGGTGCGCGGATCCCGCTTCTGGGTGTGGATGAAGTCAGGGAATTTCAGCGGATCACGGATGAAAAAGACCGGGGTGTTGTTGCCCACCAGATCCCAGTTGCCCTGCTCGGTATAGAACTTGAGGGCGAAGCCGCGCACATCGCGTTCGGCATCGGCGGCGCCCTTCTCACCGGCCACGGTGGAGAAGCGCAGGAATACAGGCGTCTGCTTGCCGATGGCGCTGAACAGATCGGCCTTGCTGAACTGGCTGATGTCGTGGGTCACGGTAAAGGTGCCGTAGGCGCCCGAGCCCTTAGCGTGAACCACCCGCTCGGGAATGCGCTCGCGGTCGAAGTGGGCGAGTTTCTCCATCAACCAGATATCTTGCATCAGGATGGGGCCGCGCGGACCGGCGGTGAGGCTGTTGTTGTTGTCGACGACGGGGGCGCCGTTGGCGCTGTGCAGGGTCTTGTCAGTCATGGCTTCTCTCCTTGTTGATATGGGGTCAGCCTACGGATCTGCGTTGTGCTCGGCCAATGGGCCTTGCCTCGCTCTTTGATAGGCAAGACAAATCGGTGTTGCTGGGGGATGTGTAACCGCGCCGGATATTGCATGATGGAGGCTTCGAAAAGGAGCCTCATATGCAGATTACTATCCGTCATGCCGAACCCGCCGATGCCCCCGCCTTGCGGGATCTTTACGCCATGCCCAATGCCCAGGCGGGCACTTTGCACCTGCCTATGCCACCCCTTAGCCAGTGGCAAAAACGGTTGGAGAACGGTGATGTGGTCGCATTGGTGGCGGAGGCCGATGGGAGGCTGGTGGGTCAGATCTCATTGCATGTGGAGCCCAATCCCAGACGCAAGCATGTGGCCGGGATTGGCATGGGAGTGCGGGATGACTGGGCTGGCAAGGGGGTTGGCTCTGCCCTGATGGCCGCGGCGCTGGATCTGGCCGATAACTGGCTCAACTTGCACCGGATTGAACTGACGGTTTTTGTCGATAACGAAGCGGCGCTTGCGCTCTATCGCAAGTTCGGCTTTGTGGAGGAGGGGCGGGCCCGCGATTATGCCTTCCGCCAGGGGCGCTATGTGGATGTGTTCTATATGGCCAGAGTCGCGGGGGGCGCCAGTCGCTAACGGCATGGTCGATTATCAGGCCAGATTGCGCCCGGTGATCCGGGCGCTGGAGCAGAACCCCGATCTCTCCATCGAAACGCTGGCAAGCAGTGCCTGCTTGTCTTTCTACCATTTTCACCGGGTGTTTACGGCTGTGGCGGGGGAGACGCCCGGGGAGATGTGTCGTCGTCTGCGCATCCAGCGGGCTGCTTGGCAGCTCTGCTATACCGATGCCAGTGTCACGGCCATTGCGTTGGGGGCGGGGCTCGCCAGCTCTCAGGCGTTTGCCAAGGTATTTCGCCGTTACTATGGTTGCACGCCGGGAGAGTTTCGCCGCGACAAGAGCAAGAATGGACACTTGATGAGCAAGGATGGACACGCACTTGTGCAGCCTAATCCTTATGCTGAGGGTCACTCATCAGCAAGGAGTAATACCATGAAAACCACCGAGATGGACGCCCGCACTCTGGCCTATATACGTGTCACCGGCCCCTATGGCGAGGGGTATGACCCCGTCTGCAGCCAGCTGCATCAGTGGGCCAGCGCCCGCGGTCTGGAAGGTGGGGAGTGGATCTTCATCTATCACGATAACCCCGAGGTGACTCCGCCAGCCCAGTGTCGCACTGACATCGGGGTGACGGTGCCTGCGGGGACAGTGGGGATGGGAGCGGTCGAGATCCAGCTTATTCCCGCCGGTCGTTACGCCCAGTCCCGTTATCTTATTACCGACCGCAGCCAGTATGGCCCGCGTTGGCAGGAACATATCGGCGACATCGTTGCTGCCGGGCTGGAGTTTGGCAATGGTCCCTGCTTCGAGCTCTATCACAGCATGAGCGATGATCCGGTGCAGGACGATGTCAGCTTTTGCTCCAGCCTCAAGGGGTAGGGCGCAGAAGGGAAAGCTGAGTGGGATAGAATGTTGTGCAGAAACGAGAGAGCCGGACAGTGTCCGGCTCTTTTGCATCTGGCGGCTGGGCGGCGGTTAGCGCTGGAACCCCTTCTGGGCGAACTTGGGTCTGGCATTCATGATCTGCTCCACCTGCTCTTCGCTCATCTTGCCGCGCGACAGTCCCAGCACCTTGTAGGTGAGCAGTGGTCGGGCGGGCAGGGCGATCATCAGGGCGCGGATCTGGTTCTCGTCATCCTTCTCCCGGGTCGGCTTGCCGTAGGCGTAGGTGAGGACGCCGGCATCCATCAGGTTTTTGACGGCGGGCTCGGTGATCGGCAAGTTTATGACGCTTTTACGCTGCAGCACGAACTCACGCAGCACCGCTTTCTCGTTGAAGTCGAGGAAGCCGATCATCTGGGCCAGCTGGTCTTGCTGACGGCGCGCCTGCCACTCTTCGCACGCCCACTCCCAGGCGATCAGGAAGCCCTGACTGCAGAAGTAGGAGATGGCGATCAGCATGCCGACCCCCAGCCAGGCCGCATGATCCGCAGCCCACTGGCTGACGGCCCCTTTCATCAGCCCGGCCGGAAACAGCAGAATGATGCTGCAGCAGAGCAACAACCAGACCATCAGCCAATTGAGGCGGTTCAGTTGATAGAAATGTTGGATCCACCGTTTCATTGTTCATCCTTCCCAAACTGTTGTGGATAGTGAACTACCTACAGCAATCGGTGTGCCAACAGCGCAATAGCGGTGGGGAGGAGGGACTGGCGAGGTTACATTCCCTTACAACTTATTGAATGAGTTGTCATTAATTTGCCTTGTGAGGCGGTGGTCGAGTTGCTAAAACGTCTCCTCAGTCATTGGGGAGTAGCAACCCGCCCGCATTCCGGGCCGGGCCCATGTCAACACTCTTGGATCCTCGCATCCATGGCATGGGCGGCGATAGGCACTATCGCTCTGCAAGACCTTTGGCCTCGATATGCACGCCAGCCGGGCGAGCCATGTCGGGTCCATCGGCTATTCTGCTCGCCTGGCGGTATCTATTATGTTGATTACCCTGCTGTTATTTCTCGTCTCTGCGGTCACCATCTACCTTGCCTGCGAATACTTCGTCAACGGCATCGAGTGGACCGGCCACCACTTCAAACTCTCCCAAAGCGCCACCGGTTCGCTGCTGGCGGCACTGGGTACGGCGCTACCCGAGTGTATCGTGACCCTGACCGCTCTGCTGATGGGCAACACAACCGCCCAGCAGGAGATCGGCATTGGCGCCGCCCTTGGCGGGCCGTTGGTGTTGGCGACCATCGGCTATGCGGCAGTCGGCCTCACCCTGCTGCTTTGCATGGGGCGTACCGAACGGGCCATCGATGGCGAGGTGCAGCGCGAGATTGGCCGGGATCAGCGCTGGTTTATCGGCATCTTTCTGGTGGCGACCGCGCTGGGGCTGGTCGCCTTCACCGGCAAGAGCTGGCTGGCCCCGCTCTTCCTGCTGGTCTACCTCGTCTATGTAAGGCGCGAGCTGAAACAGAGTGACAGCCACGAAGTCGAATTGCCGGAGCCCCTCAAGCTGGCCCCAGATGCCGGGATCCCGCCCCTTGGCAAGGTGCTGCTGCAGACACTGGCTGCACTGGTGGTGGTGGCGCTGGCGGCCCAGCTGTTTGTCCATCAGCTGGAGAGCGTGGGCGAGCTGTTTGGCCTCTCGCCGGTGCTGGCAGCCCTGTTGCTGAGCCCGGTGGCGACCGAGATGCCGGAGCTGATGAACGTGCTGATCTGGGTGCGGCAGGGCAAGAACCGGCTGGCGCTGGCCAATATCTCCGGGGCCATGATGATCCAGGGCACTATCCCCAAGGCGTTCTGTCTGCTCTTTACCCCCTGGCTGCTGGATGGCGCAATGATGGCCTCCTCGCTGGTGACGCTGCTGGCGGTGGGGTTGCTCTGGTGGGGGTTCAGAAAGGGGGTGATGACCGCCGGGCGGTTGGCGCTGGTCGGTCTGCTCTATCTCGGTTTTTACAGCTGGTTGCTGGTGAGCTGAAGCAGGAAGCGCGGATATGAAAAAGCCCCCTTGGCAGGGGGCTTTGTTGTATCGGTTGAGGCGGTGCTTACAGCGCGGCGATTTCGGCCTGCTGGGCTTCCAGCTTGGTCAGCTGAAGACGGTAATCTTCCAGCTTCTCGCGCTCTTTGGCGATGACCGCTTCCGGCGCCTTGGCGACGAAGGCTTCGTTGCCAAGCTTGCCTTCGATGCGGCCGCACTCGCCCACCAGACGGGCAACCTCTTTGGCCAGACGGGCCAGTTCGGCATCCTTGTCGATGAGACCGGCCATCGGGATCATCAGCTCGGTAGCGCCGATCAGCTTCTTCACTGACAGGGGAGCCACTTCACCTTCGCTAAGTACGCGGATAGACTCCAGACGGGCCAGCGACTTGAGGAAGGCCTCGTTGTCGGCGGCGCGCTGGGCATCCTTGGCATCGCACTGGAGCAGCACGTTCAGGGGCACGCTCGGGGCCACGTTCATCTCGGCACGGATGTTGCGGATGCTGACGATGAACTCCTTCACCCACTCCTGATCCGCCATCGCGGCTTCGTCCACCTTGGCGGCGTCGAACTCCGGGAAAGCCTGAATCATGATGGTGTCGGCGTGTACGCCAGCCAGCGGGGCGACCGATTTCCAGATGGTCTCGGTGATGAACGGGATGATCGGGTGTGCCAGACGCAGCAGGGTTTCCAGCACGGTCACCAGGGTATGGCGGGCAGCGCGCTGCTCGGCCTCGGAACCCTTGGTCAGCACCGGCTTGGTCAGCTCCAGATACCAGTCACAGAACTGGTTCCAGATAAATTCGTACAGCACGCCAGCCGCGATGTCGAAGCGGTAGGTATCGAGGGCGGTACGGAAGTCACGGATGGCCACTTGCAGCTGAGACTGGATCCAGCGATCCGCCAGACTGAACTGCATCTCGCCGCCGTTGAAGCCGCAATCCTGATCTTCGGTGTTCATCAGCACATAGCGGGAGGCGTTCCACAGCTTGTTGCAGAAGTTGTTGTAGCCATCCAGGCGCTTCATGTCCCAGTTGATGTCACGACCGGTAGAGGCCAGCGCAGCCAGAGTGAAGCGCAGGGCGTCGGTGCCGTGGGCATCGATCCCTTCCGGGAACTGCTTGGCAGTACGCTTGGCGATCTTCTCGGCCATCTGCGGCTGCATCATGTTGCCGGTGCGCTTCTCCAGCAGATCTTCCAGCGAGATGCCGTCGATCATGTCGAGGGGGTCCAGCACGTTGCCCTTGGACTTGGACATCTTCTGGCCCTCTTCGTCACGGATCAGGCCTGTGATGTAGACGGTCTTGAACGGGACTTGCGGCTGGCCGTTTTCGTCCTTGATGAAGTGCATGGTCATCATGATCATCCGGGCAATCCAGAAGAAGATGATGTCGAAGCCGCTCATCAGCACGTCGGTCGGGTGGAAGGTCTTGAGTGCCTCGGTGTTGTTCGGCCAGCCCAGGGTGGAGAAGGTCCACAGGGCGGAGCTGAACCAGGTGTCGAGCACGTCTTCGTCCTGACGCAGTACGGTTACGGCCGGGATGCTGTGCTTGGCGCGCACTTCGTCTTCGCTGCGGCCAACGTAGACGTTGCCGGCGTCGTCATACCATGCCGGGATACGGTGACCCCACCACAGTTGACGGGAAACGCACCAGTCCTGAATGTCGCGCATCCAGGAGAAGTACATGTTTTCGTACTGCTTCGGCACGAACTGGATGCGGCGATCTTCCACCGCCTCGATGGCGGTCTTGGCCATCGGAGCCACGCGCACGTACCACTGGTCGGTCAGCATCGGCTCGATGGGCACGCCACCGCGATCGCCGTACGGCTGTTGCAGCACGTGATCCTTGATCTCGTCCAGCAGACCCAGCTCTTCGAGCTTGGCCAGAATCGCCTTGCGGGCGGCGAAGCGCTCCAGACCGGCGAATTCGCTCGGCAGGGCTGCATCGTAGGCGGTGCTCGGGTTGCCGTTGGTGTCGACAACTTCGGCCTCGGCACGCACGTGGGCGTCCAGCGTGAAGATGTTGATCATCGGCAAGCTGTGGCGCTTGCCCACTTCGTTATCGTTGAAGTCGTGGGCAGGGGTGATCTTCACGCAACCTGTGCCCTTCTCCATGTCGGCGTGTTCGTCGGCGACGATGGGGATCAGACGGTTCACCAGCGGCAGCAGGATGTGCTGGCCGATCAGCGCCTTGTAACGCGGGTCTTCCGGGTTCACGGCCACGGCGGTATCGCCCAGCATGGTCTCCGGACGGGTGGTGGCGACGATCAGGTAATCCTTGCCTTCGGCGGTCTTGGCGCCGTTGGCCAGCGGATAGCGCAGGTGCCACATGTGGCCCTTGATCTCGCGGTTTTCCACTTCCAGATCGGAGATGGCGGTGTTGAGTTTCGGATCCCAGTTAACCAGACGCTTGCCGCGGTACATCAGGCCATCTTCGTAAAGACGAACAAACACTTCCTGCACGGCGGCGGAGAGACCCTCATCCATGGTGAAGCGCTCGCGCTCCCAATCCACGGAGTCGCCCAGACGGCGCATCTGGCGGGTGATGGTGCCACCGGACTCTTCCTTCCACTGCCAAATCTTGTCGATGAAGGCATCACGGCCGTAATCGTGGCGAGTCTTGCCCTCTTCTGCGGCGATCTTGCGCTCGACTACCATCTGGGTGGCGATACCGGCGTGGTCGGTACCTGCCTGCCACAGGGTGTTCTTGCCCTGCATGCGGTTGTAGCGGATCAGGGTATCCATCAGGGTTTGCTGGAAGGCGTGACCCATGTGCAGGCTGCCGGTGACGTTCGGCGGCGGGATCATGATGCAGAAGGAGTCTTTGCTGGTGTCGCCGTGGGGCTTGAAGTAACCCTGGGCTTCCCAGTGCTGATAGAGCGCCTGTTCGATGGCGTTGTGATTAAAAGTCTTTTCCATGGTCTCGCCGTAATCTGGATGGATGGAGTCTGGTGTTGATTCTTTATGGATCAATTGGTTGCAGTCAGGGCTGCGCCGGATCCGGTGCGGCAAGGACGGGCTGGTCCCTCATTTCGAGGGTATGGCCTGCCTGGCGATAGTGCTTGTAGCGCTCGCGGGCTTGCTGCTTTTGTGTTTCGTCAGTGGGGACAAAATCTACCACTTGAGCGAAGTGTCCTGCAAACAAAGGTGTCGCAGTGGCCAGATTGATGAGGCGGGCGTAGCGCCGTTTCGGTGGCTGATAGCCGATCTCCACCGGGGCCATGCCGCTTTCGCCTTGCAGCTGGTGCGGCACGAAGCGCTCCGGCGGCAGCTGCCACAACAGCTCGTCGAGGCGCAGGGCCTGCGCTTCATCGTCGCAGAACAGGTAGATATGGCCCGCGCCCCACGACTCGGCCGCAAGAGTGCAGGCCAGTCGCTCGACCGCAGCGGCCTGCGCGTCATCCTGTTCACTCATCAGGTAAAAGGTCACTTGGCTCATCAGGTTGATCCCGTTTTGCGGTGACGGACTGTTGACCGCCTCATGAGGCTGACGGGGCGTTTCCCGTCCGCAGCTCACTGATTCAAGAATGAAACAAGGAAGAGGCGGGCCTCTTCCTTGTGGTTCAGGGTAACGCCAACCCTTCCGATGCAGCCATCGGCAGGGGCCAGAGAGTTACTCTTTCTCTTCGATATCCACGCCAGCCCGGTTCAGCAGGAACTGGGTCAGCAGGGGCACCGGACGACCGGTGGAGCCTTTGTCCTTGCCACTCTTCCAGGCAGTCCCGGCGATATCCAGGTGGGCCCAGTTGTACTTCTTGGTGAAGCGTGACAGGAAGGCGGCTGCGGTGATGGTGCCGGCCGGACGACCACCGATGTTGGCCATGTCGGCGAACGGGCTGTCGATCTGCTCCTGATACTCGTCGAACAACGGCAGACGCCAGGCGCGATCACCCGCCTGCTCGGAGGCGTTGAGCAGCTCGTGGGCCAGCGGGTTGTGGTTGGCCAGCAGACCCGAGGTGTGATGGCCCAGCGCGATGACGCAGGCACCGGTCAGGGTCGCCACGTCGATGACGGTCTCCGGATCGAAGCGGTCCACATAGGTCAGCGCATCACACAGCACCAGACGACCTTCCGCATCGGTGTTGAGCACTTCGATGGTCTGGCCTGACATGGAGGTGAGGATGTCACCCGGACGATAGGCGTTGCCACCCGGCATATTCTCGCAACCTGCCAGCACGCCGATGACGTTGATCGGCAGTTGCAGCTGGGCCAGCGCATGCATGGTACCGAGCACGGAGGCGGCGCCACCCATGTCGTACTTCATCTCGTCCATGCCGTCGGCCGGCTTGATGGAGATGCCGCCGGAGTCGAAGGTCAGTCCCTTGCCGACCAGCACGATGGGCTTGGCATCCGGATGACCCTTGTATTCGATGATGGCCATCATGGCTTCGTTGTCGGAGCCGCGCGCCACCGCCAGATAGGAGTTCATGCCGAGCTCGGCCATCTCCTGTTCGCCCACCACCTTGGTGGTGATGTTGTCGTAGGCATCGGCCAGACGACGGGCCTGAGATGCGAGATAGGCCGGATTGCAGACGTTGGGCGGCATGTTCGCCACGTCGCGGCAGACCCGCACACCCTTGGCCACGGCCAGACCGTGAGCGATGGCTTTTTCACCAATGGTCAGTTCCCGACGCGTCGGCACGTTGAATACCAGCTTGCGCAGCGGGCGACGTGGCTCGGCCTTGTTGGTCTTGAACTGATCGAAGCTGTAGAGGCCCGCCTTGGTGGTTTCTACCGCCTGGCGTACCTTCCAATAGGTATCCCGACCCTTGACGTGCAGCTCGGTGAGGAAGCAGACCGCTTCCATGGAGCCGGTTTCGTTCAGGGTGGTGATGGTCTTGTTGATGATCTGCTTGTACTGGCGTTCGTCGAGTTCCCGCTCCTTGCCGCATCCGACCAGCAGTACGCGCTCGCTGAGCACGCCCGGTACTTGATGCAGCAGCAGCATCTGGCCTGGTTTCCCTTCCAGGTCGCCACGGCGCAGCAGCGAACTGATATAGCCATCGCTGATCTTGTCCAGTTGTTCGGCAACCGGAGAGAGGCGACGAGGCTCAAATACGCCGACTACGACGCAGGCGCTCCGTTGCTTCTCTGGACTGCCACTCTTTACACTGAACTCCATGGAATCTCCTACATCCTAAAGACAAAAGGCACCTTTTATTGAATAATGCGGTGCTTGTTGGGGTATCAGAGGCGGAGCGAACAGCCACAGGCTCCGCAGTTCAAACTGGTAAAAATCCAATATACGGCCCTATTTTTCAGGCATTCGACTAAAAACACAAGTTTACTTGGGAATGACTGTGATCGTTTTCCGATATTTGTTCAGGGAAACCCTGAAAACCCAGCTGGCAGTGTTATTCGTATTGCTGCTTATCTTTGTCAGCCAACAATTTATCAAGATCATCGGCGATGCCGCCGATGGCGAGGTGCCGACACGTCTGGTCTCCACCCTGCTGCTGCTCAACTTGCCCAATATGGCGCTGTTGATGCTGCCTATCAGTCTCTTTTTAGCCATTTTGTTTGCCCATGGTCGCCTCTACGCCGAAAGCGAGATGACGGTGATGCATGCGGTCGGCTTCAGCCACCGTTTTGTGATGCGCAGCGCCATGTTGCTGGCCTTGCTGACGGCGGTGGTTGCGGCGTTCAACACTGGCTGGATCGCCCCGCAGGCCAAGGAGCGCGAGTATCAGGTGATCGACGAGTTCAAGGCGGATCCGGGTATCTCCTTCCTGCAGGCGGGCCGCTTTATGGAGCTCGACAAGGGGCGTCTGGTTGCCTATATCCAGGATTTGAACGACAACGGCTCAAAACTGCAAAAGATCTTCGTGCTGCAGCGGGCGGAGGGGAACAATCCTCCCTCGGTGGTGGTGGCGACCGAAGGGGTGGTGACGGTCGATGAGAACGGCCTGCAGTGGCTGACCCTGATGGATGGCTCCCGCTACGAGGGGAACTTCTCAGGCAAGCAGTTCCAGATCTCCGATTTTCGCGAGTATGGTCTGGTGATCCGCCAGCAGGAGATGGAGCGTTCCAACCGCAAGGCAGCGGCCAAGCCGACCATGGAACTGTTCGGTACCCAGGACAACGCCATGATGGCGGAATTGCAGTGGCGTATCTCGCTGCCCCTCTCCATTCCGGTGCTGACCCTGCTGGTGGTACCGCTGGCGCGGGTCAATCCCCGTCAGGGGCGCTACGCCAAGCTGCTGCCGGCCATCATGCTCTATCTCTCCTACTTCCTGCTGCTCAGCGCCGCCCGTTCGGCCATTGACAGCGGTCGGCTGCCCTACTGGCCGGGGATGTTCCTGGTGCCGCTCGGTTACCTGCTGTTTATCGGCCTGCCCCTCAATCTGCAGGGCACCAGCTGGTGGAACGGGGTGAAAGGGCGCTATTTCAACAGAAAATCAGCATGATGCTGCAACATAGGAACTTCTGCTGATGTTTGGCATTCTCGATAGGTATATCGGTAGGGTCATTTTCATGTCGATCCTGCTGTGTGAAATCACGCTGGTTGGCCTGGCGGGGCTCATCAAGTATGTGGAGCAGCTCAAGTCGGTCGGTGATGGCAACTACGACATGATCAACGCCCTCTACTATGTGCTGCTCTCCATGCCCAAGGAGGCGGTGCTTTTCTTCCCGCTGGCCGCGCTGCTGGGTGGCCTGATTGGTCTGGGTCAGCTGGCGACCAGCTCCGAGCTGGTGGTGATGCAGGCGGCGGGTCGCTCCAAGATCAGTATTGTAATGGCGGCGCTCAAGACGGCGATCCCGCTGATGATCATGGTGGGGTTGATGGGGGAGTATGTGGCCCCCATCGCCAAGCGGATGGCAGATGACATCAAAGCGGGCGCGCTGTCCGAAGGTCGTCTGACGGTTTCCGCCTACGGGGTGTGGGCTCGCGATGGTAACAACTTCGTCAATATTAACGGGGTGCGTAATGATGGCGCCCTCACCGGCATCACCCTCTATCGCTTCACCCCCGAGCGCAAGCTGATCGACGTGGTGCAGGCGCAGGAGGGGGTGTTCGAGCGTCACCACTGGCTACTCAAGCAGACCCAGGTTACCCGCTTCGACGACCCGGCGCAGATCCGCAGCGAACAGCATGACAAGATGGAGTGGAGCTCGGAGCTGACGCCCAAGCAGCTGGGGGTGGTGAGTATCGACCCCGAGAACCTCTCGGTCTCCGGTCTGCTCGACTACATCGGCTATCTCGATGCCAACAAGCAGGATGCCGGTCGCTACAAGCTGGAGATGTGGCGCAAACTGCTGTCACCACTCTCGGTGGTGGCGATGATCCTGCTGGCCTCCTCCTTCATCTTCGGGCCGCTACGCTCGGTGAGCATGGGGGCTCGGATGCTGATGGGGATCATGACCGGCTTTGCCGTCTATGTGAGTGATCGGGTGTTTGGCCCCATCAGTCTGGTCTATGCGGTACCGCCCATTCTGGCGGCTATCGCGCCCAGCCTACTGTTTGGCGGCATCTCCTTCTACATCCTCAGCCGCAAGCAGTAATCCGCACGAGGTTATGAGGAAATGCAAAGAGGGCACCTGTTGGTGCCCTCTTTCGTTGCTGCATTGCTCCGGTATTACTTGTTAAGCAATTCCAGATTTTCCTGCTTGCTCAGCACGATCACTTCGCACTCAGCCCAGATATCCTGAAACGCCCGTGGGCGCTGGCGGTTGAACAGGCACATCAGGTTGCCCAGACCAAAGGCGGCGGTGGCGAGACGGATCAGCGCCTGGGTAACGCGGATGTGGCTGCCATCTTCGTTCTGAATGCGCAGCCGCCAGGCGCGCATGCCGACGGTCTGGCCAGCACGGGTCCAGAACCAGGTGTAGAAACCGCAGATGACGAAGGCGAGCCACAGGGTGTAGATCAGGCTCAGGTGGTGGCGGGTCAGCAACCAGACGGTATCTTCACCCGCCGGTACGCTGGCCATGCCGGTAACCAGCAGCAGCTTGGCGACACCCATGCCGATAAAGCCGGCGATGATCAGCAGCGAAGTCACCACCAGCGCATCATAGATGAGGGCGCCGAGGCGACGCAGCAGACCCGCTGACGGGTATGGCTGAGTGGCGGTAGAAGTGGATTTTTGTTGGACTTTTTTAGGCTTGGCCATCGTTTTTATTCCATTAAGATGATGGCGGCATTCTATGTAACTGGCCCCGCATCGGCAAGGCGTTGAATAAATGAACAAACGGGAGTGTTCAATCGAAAAACACCTTGCATGGCATCGCGCCATTCGTATAATCCCTCGCAGTTGCCCGGGTGGCGAAATCGGTAGACGCAGCGGATTCAAAATCCGCCGGTGAATAACCGTGTCGGTTCGAGTCCGACCCCGGGCACCATATTACAGTTTCATGCCGTATCACGGCAGACCTGAAACCCGCATAGCTTAAGGCTCTGCGGGTTTTTTGTTATTTCCTGTCGTATCATATAGCCTCATGACATACCCCCATTGCCGGGGGTACATCTGGGGGTATCAGTCCAGATGGGGGTAAAAAGTACCCCCTCAGGCCACCAGCCCGCGCCGTTACAGGCCCGCCGAGTGTCCACTTTTTGTCCCCAGCATGCGATAAGTACCCCCAAGCAGAGACGGGAGATACCCCCATGCCGTTATCCGATACCGCAGCCAGGCAAGCCAAGTTCAGCGGCAAGCCTCAGAAGCTTTCCGATGAGAAGGGGCTGTTCCTGCTGGTCAATCAGTCTGGTAAGTACTGGCGGCTCAAGTATCGCCATGGTGGCAAAGAGAAGGCGCTTGCCCTGGGTGTCTATCCCGAGGTGTCACTGAAAGAGGCGAGAGCTAAGCGGGATGATGCCCGCCGCCTGATCGCCGATGGCGTTGATCCCGGCTTGGTGCGCAAGCAAAGCAAGGTTGCTAGTCGGCTGGCCAGCGAAAGCAGTTTCGAAGCATTGGCGCGGGAGTGGCATCAAAGCCAGCTTGCCCGTTGGAGCCAAGGCCACGCCACTCGGGTAATCGAATCCTTGGAGGTTGATGCCTTCCCCGATCTGGGGCTTGTTCCTGTTGCTGAACTGACCGCCCCCATGATGCTGGAGGCTCTGCGGAAAGTTGAGAAGCGCGGGGCAACCGAAACAGCTGGGCGAGTGCTGCAGCGGATCAGTGCCATTATGCGTTACGCCATCCAGACAGGCCGAGCCAGCTACAACCCAGCCCAAGACCTGAAAGGGGCACTCAAAGCCGCCAAGAAAGAACACCGGCCAGCATTACCCCGGACGGAACTGCCAGAGTTCTACCGCCGCCTTGCGGTTGAGCCTCTTAACCCTGCAACTCGCCTTGCCTTCCATCTGCTGATGCTGACCATGACCCGCCCGGGCGAGGTGCGCTTTGCTCGCTGGGATGAGTTCGACCTGGAGCGGGCCGAGTGGCGGATCCCCGCGGAGCGGATGAAGATGCGATCAGAGCATATTGTCCCACTATCCCGGCAGGCGCTGGCCGTACTTGATGAGCTCCACCAAGTCACCGGTCATTGTGAGCTGTTGTTCCCGAGCGAGCGCAACCTGATCAACCCTATGAGTGAGAACACCCTGAGCTATGCCATGGGGCGGATGGGCTATAAAGGGATTGCCTGCCCGCATGGATTCAGGGCGCTGGCCTCTACCACCTTGAATGAGGAAGGCTTTGATCCGGACGTTATCGAGCGCCAGCTGGCCCACGCTGAACGCAATAAGGTGCGGGCTGCCTATCACCGGGCCGAGTACCTGGACGACCGCCGCAAACTACTGCAGTGGCTTGCTGATTTCTATGAATCTCAACAGGGTGGTACCGTACATCTAGTGAATCGTTAGAGAGGCGGTAGCATGACATTTGATTTATCAAGGGCTCCTGACAGTTTTCGTGAAATTGCCGATGTTATCGGCACCGAAAAAACTTTTCAGCTAATCGGGCAGCTACCAAGGTGTAAAACAAAAAAGCAAACCCACGTAATTCTGTACGTGCCAAAAAAAATCAAATCCGATCATGCTCTAGCCAAGATTATTGGTGTTGAACTAGCCACTAAGCTAGTTGAGGCTTTTGGGGGTGAAATTCTCTACCCGCCGCTCTGCCATGATCACTATTTGACGTTCAGGAATAAGGCAGTCATAGACATGGTTAAGAGGGGGTCATCACAAAAGGTCGTGGCCTGGATGTTTGACATGTCAGATCGGCAGGTGCGCAACATCCTCAAAAAAGCCACCAGTGAACGAGATCCGGAAATCCCCCAAGAGGAACTATAACGCCTCTACATGTGACCTTACGAATCAAGCCGAATCACGGCTATTCAATGAGGCTCACAATATGAAATCCACGCAACACCAAATCCCAGCTATCCCTTCAACAGGATTTGTCCGCTCTGCGGCCATGCTTCCTCATCTGGGTTTTTCATCTGCCACGCTTTGGCGAAAGGTAAAAGATGGATCATTCCCTCAACCAGTAAAATTGTCAGAACGGATCACCGCTTGGCGCGCTGAAGAAGTACACGCCTGGATTGGCGCACAAGGCAAAGTTGCGTAGGGGGCGGAGATGAGCAAAAAAGAAAAGGCCGCACCGCAGAACGGCACGACCCCTAGTAAGCAAAGGGATCATAACATCAAGCCAGCCAAAGGCGCTACCAAGCTCGAGCTGGTGGCCCTTCACTTGGTAGAGAATGGTCCCCAAGGTATCAGTTCACTATCAGCTCTTGCTCGTTTGCATGACCTCAACGCTCGCAACTCAATCAGCGATCTGCGTCGCGATCACGGGATCGCCATTAGTGATGAGCTTTTTAGTCATCATCACAGTGGTGATGGAGTAACTCATCTAAAACGGTATTGGGTTGCAGACCGCGACCAAGCTCGGAAGCTGGTGGAACTGATCAACCTGAAACGTAAGCAGCGCGGCGCCGTGTCTATATCACAAGGCCAGGTTGCCAGCTACTTAGCTCGCTTCCCCATTCATTCCCCTGGCATGTCCACCAGCCAGCCAAACGAGGGGTAAGCCATGAACATGAGAACCAATGGGCGCAACGCCCAGGGCGAGGTCTTGCCCAAATTCAACCTGATGGGGTTGCTTGATACAGTGCGACACGGTACGATCTTCCCTGTCGTCACCTTAGACAAGTGGCGGCGTGGCTGGCGGATTAGACACCCGCAAGCTGTGACTAAACCAAGGACAATTAGCACCTCTTCCCCCATTTCCGGCCCCATGCCGGGGATCTATCCAGTTTTGGGGGCATGGGTCGGGAGCCAAAGAAAACGCCCCCACTGTGCCTTCCTTGGTTTGGCACTGTCTTGCGGCTACCCGATCCGCCTTGGTCTATCAAAACCAAGGATTCATCACATGATCTTCACCTTCCTGATCGCCTCGAGCGCCTGCCGACTGGCAGACCTGCGCCGTATCCGCACCATTACCGCCGTTGCTGACACCGAAGCCCAAGCCCGTATCGCTCTGGCTGGCCTGCCTCTGGTATTCATGTCCCGCACTCCGTCTGGGAGGGCCAAGGCATGAGAACGACCAAGCAGAAGAGCCCCGAGTTTTTGGCCGAGCTGGCAGACCTCTCCATGCGCCGTGTGCGCCGCATAGTGGATGGCAAGCCGGTTATGGTGACACTGATCAACCTGCCTGATGAGTACCCCCACAAGCCAACCAATAAGGGGGGCAAGGCATGATCTACTTCGCATGGGCAAACGGTAGTGAACAGCCCACCTTCACCGGCCCTATCAACCCACGCACTGGCAAACGCTCACAAGTTGGTAGCCTGAGCGCATTCAACTGGCGAACAGATAGAGATCGGTTTATTGCCCAGACCAACGGCGCCGCGATAGCTGTGACAGCCAAGCAAGCCCGGGAACTGAAAGCCGGATTGGATGACCGGGCTTTCAAGGAGCTGGTGGTCGTGCTGACAGGGGGTGAACGATGACCTCAACAATCAGGGGGGTCACAGGGCCTCGTTTTGTCTCTGATGTGGTCGCCGCGGCCTGTGGCCACTGGCCCGATCTGCTGGCTGCTGTAGGTATCAACATCCCGCGCCGTGGCAAGCATGGCCCCTGTCCTGTCTGTGGTGGAAAAGACCGCTTTAGGCTGGATGATCAGGCCGGGCGCGGCACCTGGATTTGTAACCAGTGCGGAAGTGGGGACGGGCTGGATCTGGTGTGTCGGGTGACCAGCAAACCACCAAAAGAGGCTGCCGAGTTGATCGCGCCTCTGGTGGGTCTATCAGCAAGCGGGCTTGACCATGCAGAAAGGGATCGCATCAACCAGCGACAGCAAGTAAAGGCCGAGCAGGATCGCAAGGAGAAAGAGCAACAGCGCCAGAAGGCCGCCCGCCGCGCCGCTGCCATCATCCGCGACTGTGAGCAGGGTAACCCCCCTTATCTTGAGCGCAAGGCCCTTGGCTCGCATCTGGGCACAGTGAATCGAACCCTCATCCGCGAGGGGGGCGAGAACTACCCAGCCGGTAGCCTGGTGATCCCGCTGACCAATGAGGTGGGTGAACTGGTGAACGTGCAGATAATCGGCCATGACGGAGGCAAGCGTTATCTTGCTGGTGGCCAGAAGGCTGAGGCATTTCACCGCATCGATGGTGGGGCGCTGGTGGCCGTGGCGGAAGGCTACGCCACAGGGTTATCCGTTCACCTGGCTATCGGGTCAACCGTCTATTGCGCGATGGATGCGGGCAACATGCTGGCCGTGGCCCAGATTGCACGCCGCCAGCACCCAGAAGCCCGGATCCTGCTCTGTGGTGACAATGACGCAGACAAAAAGGGCAACCCCGGCAAGACCAAGGCCGCTCAAGCTGCCGCAGCCATAGGCGGGCTGGTGGCATCCCCTGAGATTTCAGGAGATTGGAACGACTACCACCAAGCCAACGGGCTGACCAAGACACGAGAGGCCATCATGAGCGCCAGCACAGCTCCAACAGTAAACCAAGACGCCAGCCAGAAGGAGCAAGGGGCCGATGTGGTCGCGCTTCACCCAACAGCATCCGCCCCAGACGCAAGAACACCTGAGGTCATGATCGACAAAATGAGCGCCAGCCAACGGGCGGCTCTGCTGGTGGAGCGTTTGGGGGAGGTTGCGATAAATATCGAGGCTGAGCGTGTGTATCGTTATGACGGCAGTTTGTGGGGGCCGTTGTCAGATACCGAACTGCGCCGGGAGATGGCCGCTATTTTCACTGAGCATGGAGCTCCGTTCAGTGACAAGGGGATTGGGGCTGCAGTATCGACCATGAAGTTGATGATCCCGGTAATGGGGCAACCAAGCCAAGATCTGATCGGATTTGCCAATGGGGTCTATGACATGGAGGCTCGGGGGTTCCGTCCTCACTCTCCAGCTGATGGCCTGTTGAACCACAATGGTATTGAGTACGCAGCTCCGCTACCTGGTGAATGTATCGAGCACCACGCGCCCAGCTTCACCAAGTGGTTGAGACACGCGGCAGAGGATGATGCTGCCAAAATGGATCGCATCAAGGCCGCTCTGTTTATGGTGCTGGCCAACCGCTATGACTGGCAGCTATTCCTTGAGGTGACCGGGGAGGGTGGCAGCGGTAAGAGCATCTTTGCACGGATTGCGACCCTGCTTGCTGGTGGCCCGCGCAATACTGGGTCCGGCAATATGGCCTCCCTGGATACTGCCAGAGGGCGAGCCCAGTTCGTAGACAAGCGGCTGATCGCCTTACCGGACCAATCCAAATACATTGGCGATGGCAGCGGCATCAAGGCCATCACTGGCGGGGATATGGTTGAGATCGACGGCAAGTATGAGAAGCAGTACGGCGCGGTCATTAAGGCGGTGGTACTGGTGACCAACAACGAGCCGATGATCATTACCGAGCGCAATGGGGGAGTATCCCGCCGAAGGGTGATTTTTACCTTTAACCGGGTCGTGGGAGAGACCGACAAAGACCCGCTATTGGGAGAGAAGATAGCGGCAGAGCTGCCGGTGGTGATCCGCCACCTACTTACCATATTCACAGATCCGGAACGCGCGCGCCTGCTATTGCTGGAGCAACGCAATTCAGGAGACGCTCTTACCATCAAGCGGGCCACGGATCCTGTGATCGATCTTTGCGGGCTGGTGGCTTTTCTCGATGAGCCCAAGGGCCTGATGATGGGAGGTAATCCGGAGATCAAGCGGGAGCCAAGGCGCTATCTCTATCACCTCTACCTTGCATTCATGGATTATCACGGACTGGGCCGTCCGCTATCCGTTCAGGGATTTACCCGGGCGGTCAAAGCGGCGGCCAAGGAGTACGGCACCCAGTACAGCAGCAGGACGATCAAGGGCAAGGCCCAAACGAACGTTACACCGACCGAGGCGGCAGAACAGTTCATGCCCCAGGCTGCCCATGTTGGGAATGAATGACGCCATCCATAAGTAAATGAGGGCTGCCGAGTGTGGCCCTTATGCTTATCGTCGCCATATACGTAGGACTTTTGCAAATGAACCCTACAAACCCTCCCCGAATCACTGAAAGCCATGCTGTATAAGGGATTTAAAGAGGTAGGGATATTATTTTTTAACCCTACCCAAACCCTACCCTTTTAGCCTTAACCCTACCATTCCCCGAAACAGGGAAACATTCCCCAAAATAGGGAAGGATGGCTTTTTTGGATCAGAGATCGTCACACTGGAAAGTAGTTGGTTCAGTGTTATTGGTAGGGTCTGAAAGTAGGGATTGGGTAGGGTGTAAATTTTAAACCCTCCCTGAGCAAAGCCAGTCGTATCAAGGCTTTCAGCTTGGGTAGGGTTTGTAGGGTATATTTCGGCATAAAAGTTTCCCACACGCTATTCGCTCAAAATGACCGACAAATGATCGCGGGCAAAATACCGCGCAAAACTCGTCAGTCACCCATCCGAACCGGTGTCCGCCAAGGGCTGAAACTCCGCGCTTAATCTGGCCGAAGCGGATACCTTCCTTGGTTGGCTGATTTCTTAGCCGATACCCCACTGCTTGGCGCCTAATTTTGCCTTGGGTCCTTCCCCAATTTTTTACCCTGCAGGGGCATGGACGCCGCGGCATTTGATATCTGCGTGTGCTTTCAAATCGATCACTACGACTATGTTTCCCGAAGATTCGGGCGATTGATGGCTGTGTTGCTGGGGGCGTGCGCTGATTGCCAGTAGGGCGCCGCGAATGGGGTAACTCAGCCAATGGCTGGGTTAATAAGCAGCAGCCAAAGGCCGACCTGCAGAGCGCTTCTGATTACTTCGTACCAGGGGCGGAAATCCCCCAAGAGGAAGCAATCATGCTGCGTGGGGCAAGCTGTTATCCAGTCAGAGCGATTAGGGTGAACAGAGCCATGAACCAACTGCAAACATTACTCAACGATGCCAAAAGCCAACTTGGTGCCAACGTCATTTACAACAAGGATGATTCAGTTCGTCACATAATTCCGAAGGCGCCGGCATCCGTATCTACTTTGCTACTTCGCGATCTTACCTTACCGCCATTCCTGGCCGCGGATGCTGACAACAGTATCTATACCCCGTTGGGTACAGAAGCTGGGAAAAAAACCAAGCTCTCTACCGCAATCATGAAGGCAAGCCGTGTAGCCAAAGCTGGCGCCAAGATCATTGTTGTTGAGCAGTCAGGGGAAGCGATTCCGATAGGTAACGGCGAAGTGGTGATGACTCGCCGTACCAATGGTTTCACTTTGGTTGAACCTGCGAAATTTTCTCAAGTGGATGACGATAAAGAGCTGATCAAATCCCCTCTGCCGGTGTTTCGTTCAGAGGTTGATATGGACACCATGCCGGGATTTGGCTTTCGCGTAGAGCTGAGCCGTGCCGAGCAAAAATCATATGAAGACGGGAAATTGGCTGATATCACCCTTGCCGCTATTGCAATGGGGGTGGCCAGAGTTGCCGATATGGTGCTGCTGAAAGCGATTGAGGCTAAGAATCCCTCGCCGTTTTCTCTGGGTGGGGTTGCCGCTCTTGGTTATGAATTCGGGGAGCTCCGAGCTCTCGTTGGGACTTCCGCTCCCGGTGCCGTTGTTGGCCATGATGGTGTGTTGCGGGCTGCTGGTGTGCTGGCTGAGCTGACGCCTGATATATCGACCACACTGGTCGGCTCCTGGTCTCGTTCCGCTGTGGCTGTTCATGAAGAGATCACTCTGGTAGTTGAGCGCCTTGATGTATCGGGAAAGATGGCCATCACCTGTTGGTGTCATGCCCAAGCGATGCTGCCGAACCCTGCGGCTTTCTGGACCGTTGGGGGAGTATAGAGATGAACAACCGGAAGGGAGGGAGTGTTGACGAGGCTACAGCCCTACCTAGTGAGGTTGTGGCAGCAATCGAGGGCGCAACCTTTCATCAGCGCCCAGATGGCGATGATGGAGCACCTCGTACCGTGGTTCAGCTATGCCACCTCCGAGGGTGGATACACGGTGCTGATGATGCCAAATACTTGGCAAATGCATTCCCGGAGCTGACAGATGCCCAAATTGCCAGAGCCTGCCGCTATTTGGCAACAGTGGTAAGGCGACACATAAATCTGATGCAGACAGGTGGTAATTCACCTCGGAAAAACTGGGTTCATGAATGGTGAGGGTTCGCGATGAGTAATAAGAGTGAGCACAAGCATAACGAGTGGCGCCGTCTCACCGTTTTGCTGACAAATGATCAATTTAAAAAGCTGGAGGAGGCCAGAGCCATCTTTCAGCAAACAACCGGCTTTGAAATAGGCATGAGCCCATTCGCTGCCAAAGCCATGGAAAAAGGCCTGCAGACCTAATGATGTTCTGGGCGCCTCTAGTTGGGGCGCGGTCGTGCGCTGGTGGCCCCAGCCAGTTCAGTAAAAGTGGGGCACTTACTTTAAGGAGAACGAGTTATGTCAGAAGAATTATCAGAGACTCAAGAGCCGCAACCAGAGACAAAACCCCGCAGAAAGCACAAGGCCAATGGGGCGCATTCTGCTAAGCGTTCGGCTTTGCGCAAGCTGGCAAAGCGGGGCGCAATCGTCGGTAGCTGGGATGCCAAGTGGTTTGGTTTGTGAGCTCGCCCCAGTGTTTTTGTGGTGGGTCCTTCCTCCGGGGGGCTCCCCTGCGGGGGCATGAATCCCGCGGCATTTGATATCTGCGTGGCGGCCGGAAGTGGAATTTATGTTTATATCTGGCGGCAAATCCTGCTGCCTGAGTCGTCTTGATGCCACTCGCGCTTAGCCTGTCGATGTATCATGCCATATCATGACAATGCATTTAGTTTGGGGGTATTTTTGGGGGTATAAAAGAAAAGCGCCATGTAATTACCACTTATAAAACAATGTATTACTGGTCAAATTCGATAGAGACCCCGGCACCATCAAATTCATGACAAAAGGCCATCAGCAATGATGGCCTTTTGTTTTTTGGCGTTCCTGCGTGTTGGAGCGTTGCTGTTGAGCTGGCAGTACTTCCCGTTACCTCTTGATATCCCTTCTCTTTTCCCGCTCTCCGTTATTTCCTTTTCTTGATGTGGCCGCCGGCATCACCGCCAGCGGCCTGTTTCTATTGCGGTTTTCTTTCCAAACCTTGCTGCATCAGATCATGGTTGCTGCGTTACCCCAGCAGGGCAAACAGCAGGGTGCCGAGGCTGCCAGCGAGTGTCAGCGCGATGATGGCTCTGGGTGTGCCGTGCAGCTTGGTCCACATAAACAGGCTGGTGAGGGCCAGCAGCAGCAGAGCCAGGGCGGCGATATCGCCAAACAGCTGCCAGCCGAGGCCGGTACCCATGCCGCGGTGCAGCCGGTTTAGGCTGGCGGCAAAGTTGGCTTGCTGCAGGTCGGTATGTACCAGCAGGGTACCCTCAACATAGCTGGCGGCCACGCTCTGACTGAGGGTGACGCCGCGCATCTCCCACTTGGCGGGCAGGGTGAGCGGGCCGTTCGGGGTGGGCAGGGTCTGGGCCGGGGTGATCATGGTTCGTCCGTCGGCAAAGGTATCGGGATAGCGCTGTTGCAGCAGGCTTTTCAGCTGCTCCGGGCTGGCGAACGGCGCCTCCAGCACTATCTTTTCACTCGATTTGTCGGTGTGGGGGCCGGGGATGGGCAACACGGCACGGTGTTGCAGCCAGAGGCCGGTGATGCCGTACATCAGCATCAGGGCGAGGGTAAAAAAACCGGCCCAGGCATGGAGGCGGCGTACCCATTTGTTGTTGTGAAGGGGAACTCTTCTGCGTTTCATCTTGGTTGCTTCATAAAAAAACTGGCCAGCAAGGGCTGGCCAGTCGGGGTGGTTGTCACTGGATCAAAAACGGTAGGACGTAGTCAAATTAACCTGCCGTGGGGAGCCGGGCATGATCTGAGAGGCGCCGGTAGCACTTACGTAGTAGTGAGTGTCAAACAGGTTCTCCATACCGAACTGCGCTTCCCAATGTTGCCAGCGATAACCTGCTCTGGCATCAACGCGAGCATAGCCGGGGAGCACCGTGGTATTGGCATTGTCAGCAAAGCGATCACCCACAGCGGTAACACCGCTCTCGCCGAACCAGCCGAGCTTTCCTTGCTGATAACCGGCAAACAGTTCGCCATTTAGGCGTGATACGCTGCTTGGGCGATTACCCTTATTGATGGAGTCTTCCACCATTTCTGCATCTTGCAGAGCTATGCCGCCGCGGAGATAAACCTCGTCGTTCAGCTGAGCTCGTGTACTGAGTTCGATACCGTCGGTACGTTGCAGGCCAGTCAGGAGAACTGTTTTGTTGTCGTTGGGGTCTGTACGACGCTTGTTGTACATCTCGAGGCGGTAGAACGACAGAGTAGTGGCCAGATGACCATCCAGCCAGTCGCTCTTAACGCCAGTTTCATATTGACGAGTGAACTCGGGATCGAGGTTGTTGTTTTTGTTTCCAACATCATTTAGACCGATCAGGGCGCCGCCGTTAGGCATAAAACTCTTGCTGTAGGAGGCATAGAGGGCGTGCTCCTCTACTGGGCTCCATACCAAGCCGGCACGTGGGCTCAATGCACTGTTGGTAATGGTCTCTTCAGAACTCTTGATGTTATCACGGCTATTGACCTCGAAGTGGTCATAACGCAGACCCAGTAATAGTTGCCAGTCGCCTAGAGTCAGCTGGTCCTGCACATAGGTGCCAGTGCTACGCACTTTACTGCGCTTGTCCGAGGAGGGGGACATCTTGCCGTCATAGGTCGGTAGGGCCTCAGGGTTGTAAAGGTTGAAAGATTTAAGTTCAGGGCTTCTCCATAGTTTGGGATAACGCTCCTGCCACCCCTGATCGGTGCCGACCAATAGGGTGTGGGCAATGGGGCCACTCTGCAGGTGTCCTTCGACCTCAAGACTGGAGGCGAGATTGCGGGTTTGTAAATCTTGCTGCCAGCGAGTTCGAGTTATTTGCTCACCTTCCATTTTGGTTATGTAGGTATTGTCGAACTGGCTCGAGAGATCGATCAGGCTCAGTTGCTGGCGCACCTGCCAGTCGTCGTTTACATCCCAAGTGAAGCGAGAGCGTGCCGACTGTGCCAGATCATTGATGTAGTCACGCCGTAAATCGCTATAGACGGCGTCACGTGGCACATCTGCTGGACGACCGTTAAGGCCGGGGATACCGCGGTCCGGCGTGCTGTGCGATTCATTGCGTTCGTATTGCAGCAGCCAGCTCAATCGATCAGTGATATCCCAGTTCATGGCTGGTGCCACCATAGTACGTCTGCCGTGCACGCCATTACGGAAGCTGTCGTTGTCTTCCTGAGCGACGTTGAGTCGTAGTTGCACCGCCTCGCTCGGCTCGGCGCTCAGGTCTGCGGCCATGCGTTGGTAATCGTAACTGCCCACGCGTACTGTGACGCTGGACTCCTGCCCTTTCTGCGGTTTTTTGCTGATGCGGTTGATGATGCCGCCGCTGCTACCACGTCCGTAGAGTACTGCTGCCGGGCCCTTTAGCACTTCTACCCGTTCGATATTGCCGAGATCCCGGGTGTACTGCATGTCGTCGCGGAATCCGTCGAGATAGAAATCCGTGCCTGCGCTAAAGCCGCGGATTGTGACGCCGTCGAAGCGGGTATCACCGCTTGCATCAACACCTGGAATGCCGACCAGAGCTTCGCTCAATGTGGGTTGGCCAAAGGCGGTCAGCTCGCTGACCTTGACGCTGTCGATGGTCTGGGGAACCAGCTTGGCTGGCGTATTGGTACGGGTTGCGGTGGCAACTTCCTGATGCTGGGATCGTTTGCCAACCACTGTCATGGTTTCATCGGCGGCCTGGGCAGTGAAGCCGGTGCCCAGCAGTGCCAGCGAGACCAGCGTTCTGCGAAAGTGAGGGTGCTGCATATTCAATATTGACTCTTTGGATGTCGACCTGACGGCTCTAACATATTGATTTAATTATAAATTAGCCTGACCCGCTTAAGCGGGATGCCAATGATATTGATTTTCATTTATCTGGCAAGGTGAAAATGGAGGGGGCATTGGGGACGGGTTGTGCGGTCGGGGGAGTTCGGCTGAAAAGCAGAGCCATTGCAGCAAACCGCGCGAACGAAGCGAGGGAAAAGGGCGTAGCGGAAGAAAAGGTGCGAAATGTGAAGCGATATCCGGCCCGATGTGTCGGGCCGGATGGAGGGTTCAGTGGGTACGCAGCAGCCGGCGGGTGAGGGGCTGGGCCGCCAGCAGGCGATAGGCCAGCAGAGACGATCCCAGCAGCAGCGGCACTTTGGCAATCTCCCACAGGATGGATGCGCCCTGCGGGCCGAACACGAAGAGCCAGACCACCAGCACCATGTGCAGGCAGTAGATCCCGAGCACTTTGGGGGCCTGGCGCTCAAGCCAGCAGCCCTTGCCCCACTCGGGGTTGGCCAGCAGCAGGCCAAACAGGCCGATAGCCCAGGGAAGGGAGCCGAGCAGGAAGTCGTGGCGGGTGAGCGGCACTGCGGCAAAGTGCTGCAGTGCCCAGGCTTCACAGCCATAGAGCGCCACGCCCGCCAGCAGTAGTTGCCAGCCGATGCGGGCATCGGGCTGCCACTGACGCTGGCGCAGCAGGGCACCAAGCGCCACAAACAGCAGGGAGAAGAAGGGGCCGTTACGGGTGAGCAGTGGCCACTCGGCACCCAGTAGCGGCTTGGCATAGGAGCCCCCCAGCAGCGCCAGCAGGTAAAGGCCAAGACCCAGCCAGAGGGCGAGCGATGGTCTGCCAAGCCGATAGCAGAGTGCCAGCAGGGCCACCGCCATCACCAGGGCTGGCAGAAACCAGAGGTGGATCATGCCGCCCACCAGCCAGCCATTGAGGGGGTCGCCGAGCTGGAATTGCCACTGCCCGCGCAGGGAGGCCAGATAGCCTTGCTGCACGGCATCCAGCGGATTGAACGGCACCAGCAGGTAGACCAGACTCCATACCAGCCAGAGCAGCAGCAAGGGGTGGCAGTAGCGCCAGGCAACGGTCAGCGGCGCTTCGCGGCTCAGTCTCGGCTGCAGAAAGTAACCGGCACAGAGGAAAAACAACGGCACGGCAAAGCGGCATAACTGGTTGATGGTGCCGCTCAGCCAGAGCCAGGATCCACTTCCCCACAGGGCGGGATTGAACGGATTGGCGAAGGGGGATACGTGAATGGTCATCACGGCCAGAATGGCCAGTACCCGCCCGCACTCGATACTGGAAATACGCATGGTGGCTCGTCGTTACAGGGGTTCTGACGGCACGCTAAAATTCTTGCCGAAAACTTACAACCAATTGATTCTATTAGTGTGAATCACGCTGTTGAGTAGTTACGTTTTGTAACGGGATGGCGGAAGGTGTTACCTGTAGCGGGAACTGGATCCCATTTTTTGGGTGCGCTCATGCAGATAAAAAAAGCGAGGCAGGTGCCTCGCTTGGTCGGGGATCTCGAGCTTACTGGTGAGTCAGCATGCTGCTCTGGTTGGCGGCCAGGGTGGTTCTGCCCGAGCTCTCCAGCCAGGTTTTGATCCGCTTGGCATCGGCGACCCGATCGTTGGTGGTTTCGGCATTGAGCAGCACCATGATCACCGGCTCACGATTGACCTTGGTGCCCAGCACCAGACAGCGGCCCGCTTCGCGGATATAGCCGGTCTTGGAGAGGGTGAACTCCCATTGCCCTTCGCGGATCAGCCGGTTGGAGTTGAGGTAGTGCAGCTGACGCTTGTTGGTGCGTACATAGCTCTGCTCGTCGGTGGAGTACTGGCGGATCAGCGGATAGGAGGCCGCTGCGGCGGCGAGTTTGGCTAGATCCTGTGCGGTGGAGACATTGCGCGGGTTGAGCCCGGTACTGTCGGCGTAGCGGGTATTCCACATCCCCAGCATGCGGGCCTTGGCATTCATCGCCTCGACGAAGGCGCGCTGGCCGCCGGGATAGTGGCGGGCCAGCGCCGATGCGGCGCGGTTTTCAGAGGACATCAGGGCGATATGGAGCATTTCGGCGCGGCTGAGTCTGGAACCTATGGCCAGGCGCGAGCCGGTTCCCTTGATGCGGTCGATGTCGGCATTGGTCACGGTGAGCATTTCATTCAGGCGCAGGTTGGCATCCAGCACCACCAGCGCCGTCATCAGCTTGGTGAGTGAGGCGATGGGCATTACCCGGTTGCCGTTGCGCTCGGAGATCACCTCGCCGGTTCTGTGGTTGGCCACCACGAAGGCAGCCGAGCTGAGGTTAGGCACATCCCGTCGCTCGAGAAAGCCGCGGCTGCTCTTGCTGCTGGCGGCAAAGGGGTTGGCATGGGCACTGTCCATAGTGGCCGGCAGCATTACTGCGCCAAGCAACAGGGGAAGAAGGGAACGCATCATCATGATCAGCTCTACCGGACGAAATACAGGGATATCTCGCTAAGTTATATGTCGTGAACTGGCGCTTCACAATCATTCTCACCTTGATATTGATAATTTACGGCGTTGAGCGCGCTCTGACGGCGAGGAGAGCGTAAAAGAGGTCTCTATGGAGTCTTTTTTACATTGAAACTATGGACTGGCCGTGATGGCGAGCGGAAGCCGGCGCTAAAAAAATCGGGACCAAAACGGTCCCGATAGGCATGGAGCATTGCTTATCGTTTAGTGGGCATCTTCCTGCTTGATCTTGAAGCGCATGGCGATCACCACGAACAGCAGCGGGCCAATGATGGTCCAGACGCCGGTGGAGATATCGCCGGAGATAAAGGGGGCCACCACGGTAAAGACGTTGCCGAAGGCGACCAGGATCAGGCTGATGATGGTGGCCAGCAGTACCGAGCCGGTGCTCTTGAAGAAGATCAGGTCCTTGCCCAGCGCCGGGTTGTTGCGATAGCGATACCAGGCGTAGATGAGGAACATGTAGGGCAGGGTCATGCCGACGTTGGTCATGGTGATGATCAGCTCATAGAGGGCGGCGGCCCCTTCCGGGTTGATCAGGGTAAAGATGGACTTGGCGGCAATGAACAGACAGACCACCCAGGCTTGCACCTTGAGGGCTTCAATGCGCACGCCATTCTCGTTCTCGCGCTGGAAACGCTCCGGCCAGAAGTAACTCGGGGTGCCGGTGATGAACTGGCGCAGTGGCGCGTAGGAGAGGGCGATAAAGGCACCCAGATAGCTCAGGAACATGCCAAGGCCAGCAAAGCGCATGAATACCTGTCCCAGCCACTCGCCACCGAGATGGCGCCCCAGCTCCAGCATGATGATGAAGAGGGCAGAGAGAGAGGTGATCCCCTCGGCCGGGAAGTCGCTCCAGCGCATGATGGATCCGACCGCCAGAAAGCCGATGATGTAGCAGAGCACGATGAAGGCGCCGGAGAGGAAGATGCCGCGCTTGAGGTCGCGCTCGGGATCTTCCAGCTCGTCAGCCACACCGGCCATCGCTTCGACACCGCCGTAGGCGAAGATGGCGAATACCATGAAGCCGAGGAAGGGGATGATGTCGTTGAAGGCGGCATTGGGAGAAGAGGTCAGCGATGCCTCGGTGAAGGGCTCCTGCAGGGTCATGCCGCTCACGGCGAAGGTCAGGACGCCGCCAACCAGCAGCAACACGTTGAGTGCCACCACGGAGAGACCGCCGATGGCCGCCACTTTGGCGAAGCGGGCGCTACCCAGGGTGATGAGCTTGGTGACGGTGGCAACCAGCGCGATGGCGACAACTCCCAGAATAAAGGGGCCGAAGTCGATGCCGGTGCCCAGGGTGACCGGGATGACGGTGATGTCGCGGCCAAACAGCATGAAGGAGAGGGGCACCCACATGGAGAGCGCCTTGCCAAACATCCAGATGACGTAGGAAGCGAACCACATGGTCAGACCGATAAAGGCGAATCGGGTCGAGACCGAGTGGCGCATCCAGGTAAAGATGCCGCCCGCCTCTTTACGAAAGCCGGTGCCGAATTCGATCATCATCAAAATGAACGGGATGAAGAAAAACAGACCGCCAATGACGAACATCGGAATGGCGGCATATCCCATTCGGTAAAAACCGATCCCGATATTAGTGACGCCAAATACCGATGTTAATATCATCAATATAAAGGCGCCCAACTTCAGCTTTTTTGCTGACATATTAAAAACTCCCTGATGGTGCTGGATTTAAAATAATCAAAAATTAAACAGACGAAACTGGACCCATTAATAACGCAGTAGCGCCATGCCATCCTGCTGTGGCGGGCGCGATCAGGTCATCTCTGACCGGGCTGGCTTACCCGTCAGGCGGTCAATTAATGTATGGGCGGAGCGGCACGGTCTGTGCCATGCGCGGTATTGGTCAGCGTTGCCGAAAATTAACTGTGAACGATTTTATCATTAATGCTGCTGGGCAGGTAAGTTTCCCGAATGAAGCTGTGGTTGAAATAAACAGACCTGCCAGTTAGTTGATACGTTGCGGATGTAAACATTTACGCCCGGGCCGACACTTATTTCCATTATTGGTATTCGGCATATTTGGCGGAGTGAATTACGCCATCCTGCCTGATAAATACGCACCAATGGCGACAGCGCTTATCCTCCCAGCCGGGTCAGCAGCACGCCGCCAGTGATAATGGCCGCCGCCGTCAGCCGCATGCGCCCGAGCGGCTCTTTCAGCAGCCAGACCGAGAGCAGCATGGCAAACAGCACACTGCTTTCGCGCAGAGCCGCAACCACGCCAATGGGGGCTTGGGTCATGGCCCAGATAACAATTCCGTAGGCGAGCAGTGACATGGCACCTCCTGCCATTCCCGCCATCGCATGGCGACGGATCTGGCGCCATGCGTTGCGTTTCTGGTGGACGATCAGCACCAGCAGCATCGCCAGCCCGGTACTGGCAAAGAGCCAGAGGGTGTAGCGTACCGGTTCGCCCCCTGCGCGGGCGCCGGCTCCATCCGAGAGGGTATAGGTCGCCGTGAACATGGCCGTGATCAGTGCTGCCCGAACCGCTTTGCTGGCAAGGCGCTGCTGCCCACCTCGCCAGGCCATCAGCAAGACCCCCATGATCAGCACGCAGGCGCCGATGATGCCGCCGTAACCGGGGTAGTCCCCCAGCAGCAGGGCACTTAACGCCATGGCGAGCAGCGGGGCACTGCCACGGGCCAGCGGATAGATCTGGCCAAAATCGCCCTGATTGTAGGCATGGCTGAGAAACAGGCAGTAACCGATATGGAGCAGGACTGAGAGGCCGAGCCAGGGCAGCTCAGCAGCAGAGGGAAGCCCCATGGGCAGCAGCGCCACGGCGGCGATAAGCCCTGAGAAGATCGCCACCAGTGACACGCCCACCAGCCGCTCTTCGCCAATTTTGACCAGCGCATTCCAGCTGGCGTGAAGCAGGGCTGCCAGCAGAACGGCAAAAAAGACGGTGGTGCTCATGGGAAAGGGCTCTCGGGCGATGGGGGTCAACAGCATACCCGCCCGGAGCCTGATTGGCCGAGATCTTTATCAAGGCTTCGGCTTTTCGGGGCTCGCCTCCTGCGTGGTGGCGTTACCCAGTTTCCCCAACACCAGTTTGGGATGGGGGTCGGTCTGCAGCGGAATATCTTGCAGCTCGGTTCCCTGCTGGTGGCGATGGATGATCCCGGCGGCCATCTTGCCCAGTGCCTCGTAGCTGCTGATGGTGCCAACGCTGCAGCCGTGTTCGACGAACAGCTCGGCACTGCAGATGGTAGGGATGGCCGCTTCGTTGAGTGCATTCAGCAAACGGGGGGCGATGGAGAGCAGATAGCTGTCTGCGGCCAGAAAGACGATGTCGTTTTTGGCATCCTGTTGCAGCCGCTTCAGTTCGTTGTCCAGCCGCCGTGGGTCAGGGGCCATTCGCCAGGTGACCATCTGCCACTGATAGCGTTTCGCTTCATTGAGCAGCATATCGGCCACCAGCAGGGTGTTCTGCTCTCGGGGGTTGAAGGGTAGCAGCAGCCGTTTTCCGGTGGCCAGATGCTCGCTGGCGTTGGCCAGTTGCAGTGCCATCGGCACCATGTTGCTCACCCCGGCCACCATGCTGTTCTGGGCTTTGTCTTCCGAGAGGATGTCTGCCCCGACCGGATCGGATACCACGTTGAAGATCAGTGGCTTGCGGTTGGCCACCAGACTCTTGGTCATGGTGGTGGCGGTGGTGCCAAAAGTGTAGATGTAGTCGTATTCGGCCAGTTTCGGCAGCATCTGCTGGCGCAGCATGGTTGCCAGCGCCGTACGATCCTGATCGGCGTTATAGGTGGTGATGGTGGCCTGATAGCCAAGACGGGTCAGCTCTGCCCGAAAGCCCGCTTCGGCTGCGGTTTCACCGCGCCACAGCACCATGGCGATAGAGAGGGCGTGAGCGGGAAGAGCCAGCAGCAACAGCAGGACGAAAGGCAGCCTGACCATGATCATCTCTCCGGCGATACATCTACTGTTGAGCCTAGGCTACTTTATCCGGTCGTGAACGACGCCCAGCAAAAAGCGCGATGGCAAGCCATCGCGCTTTGGGGATCCGCAAAACCTCGATTAGAAGTCGTAGCGGGCAGCCAGCTGGAAGTCATCCTTGTTGGCAGTCGCTTTGCCGGCAACGCTGTCCAGATTGTTGATGCGGTACTCGCCAATCACCCGCAGGTTCTTGTTGAATTTGTACTGGGCACCCAGGGTGTAGTAGTCAATGGCATCGGTTTTCTTGCCGCCAGTGATTTCCTGCTCCTGTTTGTTCCACAGGGCCATCAGACCGAAGCCGTTCTCGAAGTTGTAGCCCAGCGCGGCTTCCCAGCCGGTATGGTCGGTGCCACTTTGGACAAAGTCAGAGCCATCGGCATAGCTCAGAGCCGCATAGGCCGCCTTGTTGTCGAACTTGGCAGAGATCAGCCACAGTTTGGCGTCTTCGGTATTCTTTTCCTGACGTTGGCCAACGTTGTAGGCGGTACCCAGTGACAGGTTGAACGGGAAGGTGTAAGCCACGGCTGCACCATAGGCTGGGTCAGCTGCGGAGGTCTTGTTGCTGCTCTTGTCTTCTTCTTGGCCGCCATCAAATTTGTAGCTGGCATCAAACTGGAAGCCATTGAACAGGCCGGAATACTTCAACACGGAACCAGCGCGGTTGGTGGCGAAGGTGTCGGTCTTGGCGCCCAGCGCTTCGTTGCCGTAGCCGTCGGAGAGGGAGACATCAGTCCAGTCGGCCAGGAAGCCCGGGGCCCCTTTCTGGCGACCGAAAGTCACGGTACCCCAGTCAGCGCCGACACCAGCAAAGGCCAGACGGGTGCGCAGGTTGTCTGTGCTTCCATCTTTACCCAGGGTCTTTTCGCTGTCGTTGATGTACATCTGCACTTCGTACTGGGCCAGCGCCTTCAGACCGCTCTGGATCTGGGTCTCGGCCTTGGCACCGAAACGGACAAACTGGTTTGCCCCTTGCTTGGCGCTGTAATCCTTGGTGCCATTCGGATTGGCAGTATCGACGTTTTCTTTCTTGTCGCCGAAGAATTGGCCAGCGTAGATACGGCCATAGAGATCCAGCATGGAGGTGTCATTTTTGTACACTTCAACGGCTTGAGCCTGGAAGGCTGCGGTGAGAGCCAGTGCCACTACAGTCAGCTTTTTCATCTTAATCCCTTGTGGTGTTGCAAGCTTTTGTTTTGAAAACGGGGTCATGCTAGGCAGCGGGGATGACAGCGGGGTGACAGTTGGATGAAGAGTCGATGGCAATTGGGTTGCAATTGGATGAATTGGCTACATTCTTGCTCGCAGCGGCTACTTTTGTGCGCAAAGGTTTGCCCTTGTGGTAGAATGCCGCCCGTTTTCGAGCTCCATAGGTTGGATATGCGATGAGACGTGAACTGGCAATCGAGTTTTCCCGAGTGACGGAAGCGGCTGCACTGGCTGGCTACAAGTGGCTCGGACGTGGTGACAAGAATATCGCTGATGGGGCGGCCGTAGCGGCCATGCGCCACATTCTCAACCAGATCGAGATCGATGGTGAGATTGTGATCGGCGAAGGTGAAATTGATGAAGCGCCGATGCTCTATATCGGCGAGAAGGTCGGTACCGGACACGGCGACGCGGTGGATATCGCGGTCGATCCCATCGAGGGTACCCGCATGACTGCCATGGGTCAGGCCAACGCGCTGGCCGTGCTGGCGGTGGGCGACAAGGGTTCTTTCCTGAAAGCGCCTGACATGTACATGGAAAAGCTGATCGTCGGGCCCAAGGCCAAAGGCGCCATCGACCTGGATCAGGCTCTCGAGCTGAACCTCAAGGCCGTGGCCAAGGCGCTGGGCAAGCCGCTCTCCCGTCTGACCGTCATTACCCTGGCCAAGCCGCGTCATGACAAGGCAATCAAGGAGATGCAGGGTCTGGGCGTGCGGGTGTTCGCCATTCCTGATGGTGACGTTGCCGCCTCCATCCTCACCTGTCTGCCGGACAGCGAAGTCGACATGCTGTATGGCATCGGCGGCGCACCGGAAGGGGTGATCTCCGCGGCGGTGATCCGCGCGCTGGATGGCGACATGCAGGCCCGTCTGGTGCCGCGTCACCGCGTCAAGGGCGACAGCCCGGAAGTGCGTGCGCTGGGCGAGCAGGAAATTGCCCGCTGCGAAGCGCTGGGCATCGATGTGAACAAGGTGCTCAAGCTGGAAGACATGGCGAAGAATGACAACGTCATCTTCTCCGCTACCGGCATTACCAAGGGTGATCTGCTGGACGGCATCACCAGCGATGGCGTGATGGCGACCACCGAGACTCTGTTGATCCGTGGTAAATCCCGCACCATTCGTCGTATCAAGTCGATCCATTACCTTGAGCGCAAAGACAGCGTGGTGCGCGATATCATCCTGTGATGATGGCTCGCTGAACCGGCTGTGTTGTCTGAAGCCTGATCGCCCGTGCGGTCGGGCTTTTTCTTGTGCGCCAGCTACGTTTGTGCCGCCGCTTCGGCTATGGTGGCTCAGACCATCCCAAAGGAGTGGAGTCTATGGAGTGTCGTAGCGGCTGCGCTGCCTGTTGCATCGCCCCCAGTATCAGCAGTGCCATTCCCGGTATGCCAGATGGCAAACCGGCTGGCGTCCCCTGTATCCAGCTCGATAGCGCCCTTGGCTGCAAGATCTTCGGTCAACCGGAGCGGCCGGCGGTGTGCGGCGGTTTTCGCCCCATGATGGATGTGTGCGGCAGCCACCGTGCCGAGGCTATCTGGCTGATCGGCGAGCTGGAGCGGCTCACCACCTGACGAGGGCAGGGCGAAGAGATAAAAAAAGAGGCCGCATCATGCGGCCTCTCGCGTTTCTGTTTGCCGGGGATCAGACTCCCGCCAGTTCCAGTGCCTGACGATAGTACTCGTTGGCCTTGTTGGTGAGGCGGCGTTTGTCCATCAGCTGGCCGAGAGCGTGATAGGCGGCGGCGCTCGGCGCCCGCTCCACCTCCTGCTCCAGCAGCTTCTGGGCATCGTCCAGCTGACCGGCCAGCAGATAGAGCTGGGCCAGTGCGGTGTCCACCTCCGGTTGCCCCTGCTGTTTTTGCAGCAGCGTCAGCAGCGGCTGGTAGCTGTCGAGTTTCAGCTTGGGCAGGCGAGCCAGCAACTGGGGCATCGGCTGTTTGCGCAGCGCTTCCTGCCACAGGGTGGCGGCCTCGCCGTCGGCACCCAGCTGGCGCAGCAGATCGCCGTAGCAGGCCAGTAGTTCTGGCTCAAGGCGCAGCTTGCGCGGCAGATCCTGCCATACCGCCTTGAGGGTCTCGAGGCTGCTGGCAGCCTGTTGCAGACGACCACACCAGGCCTGTTGCAGCAGATCTTCTTCCTGTTTCGGGGTCAGCTTGCCCACCTTGTGCAGGCTGGGGATAAGGTCGCACAGAGCGCTCCAGTCCTGACGGGCCAGATGCACCTGGCGCAGCTGATCCAGCACCATGGGGTGGCGCGGGTTGAGGGCGTAGACCGACTCCAGCATCGCCAGCGCGGTATCGTACTGGCCCTGCTCGATCTGCAACTGGGTCTGGGTCAGGGTGAGCGCCAGCTCGGCTTTGGGATTCTCTTCCTGCGCTTTTTGCAGGTATTGATCCCGGCGGGCGTCGTCACCACGGGCCTGTGCCGCCTTGGCGGCGCTCAGGTAGTTGAGCAGCGGGGTATCGCTGTTGCTGGCCCCCTTGATCATCAGTTTTTCAGCCTGACTGTAGTGCCCTTCGGCCATCGCCAGGGTGGCGGCGACGGTCTGTTGATTGGCCTTGCGGCGGCGGCGCGAGCCGTACCAGCCGAGGGTCTTGCGGCGCAGGCCGAATACCCGACCCAGCAGCCATTCGACGATCAGCAGGGCTCCGTAGAACAGCACGGCCAGGATCACCGCGCTGGTGACGGAGGATTCGATGGTGTAATTGCCAAGGGCAATCAGCACATAGCCCTTGTTACCGGAGGCTTGCGGGCCAAAGATCAGCCCTGCGACCATCACGGCAACCAGAATGATTATACGGATCATGGTGCCCTCCTCAGCTGCTGGCCAGAATGCGTTGCAGGCGTTCGGTCAGCACCTGCTCCAGCATCGCCTGGGTCTTGAACTGGGCCGGATAGTCGATCTGGATCTGCTCACCCTTGAGCTTGTCGATCTCGCCCTGCATGTAGCGGGTGGCGCTGTTGTCGGTGTCGAAATATTGGGTCAGCCAGCGCTGGGCCTTGTCCAGGCTGTCTTCGTAGAGCGCCTGCTGCTCGCGATAGACGGAGAGCTGGGCCTGCAACAGCTTGGTTTTGAGGTTTTCACGCAGGAAGATCTCCTGCTGCGGCGAGAGCAGCGCCTCGACCGCGCCATCGCGGCGACGGATGGTGACGAAGTTCTCGGTGAACTTGACCCAGTTCTTCTTCAGGTTGCTCTCCCACTCGTCGGGATTGGCGCTGACCGCTTGATCCGGCTCGGCCTTGGCTTCCGGCATGCTGACGGTGGAGAGGGGCAGCAGCTCGATCTGGTCGGACAGTGCCGCCAGCTTGAGGGTCAGTCCCTCGCGGTCGATGCGCGGCATCCCCTTGAGCTTGGCGATATCCTCGGCCAGCGCCTTGCGGATCGGCATCAGGCTGGGGTCGTTGAGGGCGGCGATCCGCTCGTCGGCATTGCCGAGCAATGTGATGGCGGAGACGAGGTCATGCTCCAGCCACAGTTTGCGACCCGCCATCCGAACCAGATACTCGGATTCGGCCAGCATCCAGTCGTTGGGGCGTTTATCGTTGAGATCCAGTACCCGGTTCTGCAGACCCTGCATCTCCCCCTGCAAGCGCTGCTGGGTTTGATCCAGCGCGGCCAGCTGCTCGGCATCCTTGCTGCTGGTCTGGTCGATCTTGCTCAGGGCGCTGGCCAGCTGCTGCTTGAGCTGGGCCAGTTCAGCCTGCTGGGCCACGGCATTCTTGTGACCGTGCAGATAGAGACCGCCGGTCAGGCCAAGGGCCAGCAGGATGGCGACCCCTCCCAGTACGGCACCGGAGCGGCTCTTGCTGCCATTGACCACAGCGGTCGGCTGGGGTTTGACCTGGGATTCTTGTTGTTCTGTCATTCCATCTTCCTCAGTTCCAGTGCGGCCGTCAGGGCCTGGTTGGATGCACCTTGGGCAATCGTGATATGGATAAAGCCCGCAGCACTGGCCATCTCGGCCACGCGCGGGCTGGGGACCACCAGCAGGCGGTCAAAAAGCCAGGGCTGCTGGCTGGTGGGAACCAGCTCCAGCAGCCGTTGCAACAGTTCACCACTGGTAATGAGCAGGCTGTCCAGCCCCGCTGCCTGCCAGTGGCGGGTTAATGTGTCCCCGTCTAGCTCGGGGTAGTGGCGCTCATAGGCCGCACAATAGTGCACCAGAGCACCGCGTGAGGCCAGCGTGCTGGCGATGAGATCCCGCCCGCCATTGCCGCGCAGGATCAGTACCCGTTTGCCTGCTATCTGCTGCAGGGTGGGCAGGGCCAGCAGACCCTCGCTGCGCGGGTCATCCGGGCAGCTTGCCGTGATGCCGATGGCGGCAAACGCATCGGCGCTGGCCTGACCGACCGCAAAGTACTCAATATGTGGCCAGGTCTGACCAGTTTGCAACAGAAAATCGTGTGCAAAATGAACGGCATGGATGCTGACCGCGATAACGATATCGGCGCTGTGCAACAGGTCGGGCAAGCGGGGGAGTTCACTGCCCGCCACGGTTTCCAGCAGCGGGCTGCAGAGTGGTGCATGGCCGTGCTGGCGCAGCAACTGCACCAGCTCGGCGGCCTGGGCGGCCGGACGCACCACCAGCGGGGTCATGCGCGGTAGACCTCGGCCAGGATCTCGTCGGCACCGGCGGCCAGCAGGCGCTGGGCCAGCTGTTCGCCGAGGGCCTCACCATCGGCCAGCGGACCGCGGATCTCGTCGCGGATCACCTGGGTGCCATCCGGGCTACCCACCAGACCGCGCAGCCAGATCTGCTCGCCTTCGACCAGTGCGTAGGCTCCGATAGGCACCTGACATCCCCCTTGCAGGGCGCGATTCATGGCGCGCTCGGTCAGCACCCGGGCGCGGGTCTCGGCGTGCTCCAGCGGCGCCAGCAGAGCGTGCAGCTCAACGTCGTCGAGGCGGCATTCGATGCCGACAGCCCCCTGACCGTTGGCGGGCAGACTCTGCTCCGGCTCGATAAAGGCGGTGATGCGGTGCGCCATCTCCAGTCGTTTCAGACCGGCGGCGGCGAGGATGATGGCGTCGTACTCACCGGCATCCAGCTTGGCGAGGCGGGTGTTGACGTTGCCACGCAGGTCGCGGATCACCAGATCCGGGCGGGCGGCGCGCAGCTGGCACTGGCGGCGCAGGCTGGAGGTGCCGACCACGGCCCCTTGCGGCAGTTCGGCAATGGCCTTGAAACGATTGGAGACGAAGGCGTCGCGGGGATCTTCCCGCTCGCAGATGGTGTGCAGGCCGAGCCCCTCGGGGAACTCCACCGGCACATCTTTCATGGAGTGAACGGCGATATCGGCCCGTCCTTCCAGCATGGCGGTCTCCAGCTCCTTGACGAACAATCCCTTGCCGCCCACTTTGGCCAGCGGGGTATCGAGGATCTTGTCACCCTGAGTGCTCATGGGCACCAGTTCGACCTGCAACTGCGGGTGCAGGGCTTCGAGCCGGTCTTTGACAAAGTTGGCCTGCCACAGGGCCAGCGGGCTCTTGCGAGTGGCAATTTTCAGGGTTCGGGCTGCCATATCAATCAGTTGTTTCATTTTTAGAAGGAAATCGATATTACCACCCTTTGCCCGGGCTTTCATGGCGGAGCCGGCAAAAGCGGGGCCAAGCTCAAAAATGCATGCTGAAAATGATTTTCATTAAGCAAGTAGTGTTGATTAATTCATTGAATGTATTGGAATTTAATGATTTCCCCTGATACTTGATGTGGTCATACCAGAAATAATCTGGCGTTTAGCTGAAGGCTTGTTTACCACCGCTGTTTGCATTGTTAACATGATCACACTTTTTTGACGTATCCCCCTTTTGGTGCGTCATTTTCACTTAGGTGATAGGCAGGGCATTGCAGGAACACATCGATACGCTGGTTGCGCGTTATGACGACATTACCCGTCTCAAGACGCAACGGGCGTTAGGCCTCATGAGTCGCTATGGGCAGCAGGTATTCCAACTGCTGCCTGTCATGCTGCACTTCAATCATCCCCTGCTGCCCGGTTATGTCTCCGGTGATGTCCCTCATGGCATCTGGAGCTTCAGCGCCACCGCCGAGCAGCAAGCCTTTATCGATGACCTCTGTCGCAACGCCAACTGCCAGAGTGGTCTTGCCACCCATGATCGAGCCATTCAGGGGCTCTACTCCATGGGCAGCACCTCCTCCATCGGCCAGTGCTGTCACTCCGATCTTGATATCTGGGTCTGCCACGTGGCCGGTTTGTCGCAGGAGCGGCTCGATCTGCTGGAGCTGAAATGCCAACAACTCTCCAAGTGGGCCGAACAGCGCGGGGTCGATCTCAACTTCTTCCTGATCCCGGAAGACAAGTTCCGCCAGACCAACGATGCCCAGATGCAGGGGGAGAGCTGCGGCAGTGCCCAGCACCTGCTGTTGCTCGACGAGTTCTACCGCAGTGCCATGCGTATCGCAGGCAAACGCTTGATCTGGTATCTGGTGCCCACCGAGTGTGATGATCACTACGATGAGTATGTGAACGAGCTGTTCGAGAGCGGCAAGCTCAAGCAGGACGACTGGCTCGATCTAGGCAGTTTTGACCGTATTCCGGCCGAAGAGTATTTCGGCTCCGCCCTGTGGCAGCTCTACAAGGGGATCGACTCCCCCTACAAGGCGGTGCTCAAGTCGGTGCTGATGGAAGCCTACTCGCACGAGTATCCCAATACCCGCCTGCTGTCGATGATTGGTCGCGACTGGTTCCAGCACAACGAGGGGATGCACTACCGGCTCGACAACTACTGTCTGATGCTGGACAAGGTGACCAACTACCTCAAGTCCATCGGCGACATGGCGCGGCTCGATCTGGTACGCCGCTGCTTCTACCTCAAGGTGTGCGACGGTCTCAGTCATCCCAAGGATGATCACTCCCCCGAGTGGCGCCGCGAGCAGATGAGCCAGCTGGTCTCCTACTGGGGCTGGAGTCAGGACAAACTCTATCAACTCGATCATCGCCACGAGTGGAAGATCGAAGAGGTGAAGATCGCTCACGCCGAGCTGCTGGAAGCCCTGATGCAGAGCTACCGCAACCTGATCCAGTTCGCCCGCCGCAACAACATCAGCGAGTCGATCAACCCGGAAGATATCGGCATTCTGTCGCGCAAACTCTACGCCGCGTTCGAGAGCCTGCCGGGCAAGGTGCAGCGCATCAACCTCAAGATTGCGCCGGATCTCAGCGAGCCGGACCTCAGCTTCGTGCAGGTGCCGCACGGTCGCCTAAATCGCGCCGGCTGGTATCTCTACAAACATTCGCTGGAGCCGGTGGACATCATTGGCCGCGCGCCGCTGGAGTTCAACGGTTACATCAGCAAGCTGGTCTCCTGGGCCTACTTCAACGATCTGTTGACGCCCCAGTCGCGGGTGCACCTGTTCAATCAGGGTTCGGATCTGCACATCGACAATCTGCACCAGTTCTGCCGCGATCTCTCCGGCTGCTTCCCCGAGAAGTACCCGCTGGCCACCAACCTGGCGCTCAGCCGACCGTGCGAAATTCGCCAGCTCTCCATCTTCCTCAATCTGGAGATGGACCCGACCAGCCACTGGGTCGGTCAGGTGATCGAATTTGACGCCAATACCGTGGATGTCTTCTCGTTCGGTCGCAATCAGGAGTGTCTGGTCGGTTCGGTGGATCTGGTCTATCGCAACTCCTGGAGCGAGATCCGTACCCTGCACTTCCAGGGGGATGAAGCGGTGGTCGATGCCCTCACCACCATCCTCGGCAAGATGCATCAGGATGCCGCCGCCCCCGAGATGATCGAGGTGTTCTGCTACAGCCAGCACTTCCGCTCTCTGGTGCGTTCCCGCTTCCAGACCCTGGTGGCGGAATGTATCGACCTGCGCCTGGCCCGTGACAAACAGCAGCTGGTCAAGACCATGGCCCTTGGCCGCGAGAAGTACGGGATCTTCTTCGAGCGGCGCGGGGTGTCGGTGAAGAAGCTGGAAAACGCCATCGATTTTTACCGTCACATCTCCCACAACAAGCTGGATCACCTGCCGCTGCGGCTCGACAAGACCCACAGCCAGCATCTGCCGAGTATCGTCGATGCCTATGCCAGCGAAGGCTTGGTGCAGTTCTTCTTCGATACCCGGGATGCGGGCACCAACATCTATATCCTCGATGAGGCGAACCGGGTGGAGATCTACCAGCACTTTGCCGGCAACAAGGATGAGCTGGTGGCGGGGGTCAACCGCTTCTACACCTCCAATCACGAGCGGTTCAGCGATGATGGGCAGTTCATCAACTTCAACCTGCCGCAGTACTACGAGATAGTACAAGTGAATGGCGAGCTGGATGTGATCCCCTATCGCAGTCAGGGCACTCTGCGCGAACAGGTCCCGCCCACTCGGGAAGTGGGCTGACCCGTCAGTTGGAATCGCCATAAAAAACGGCCTGCAGATGCAGGCCGTTTGCTTTGCCGGAAGGGCTCACGCGCCGAGGCGTGCCAGCAGCCAGCTGCGAATGTCGCCCAGCTGCGGGCGGCAGATCTCGTGACGCATCGGGTACTCGTGCCACTTGGGGATGAGTCCGGCGCTTTCCAGCCGGTTCTTGGCATCCCAACCGAGCGACAGGCTCACCACATCGTCATAGATGCCGTGCATATAGCAGATGGGCAGAGTGCGAGCAGCCTCGCTCATCTCGCCGAGCAGCTTGTCTGGGGCAGCCAGATAGGTGGACATGCAGAGCAAGCCCGCCAGCTGTGCCTGATAGCGCAGCGCGGTGAAGGAGGCAATCACCCCGCCCTGAGAGAAACCTGCCAGCACGATATGCTCGGGGGCAAACCCGTCGGCCACCAGCTGATCGAGCAATGCGACAATCTGGTCGGCTGATTCACGGACATGGGACTCCACGGCCCGCTCGGCGGGATCCTCGAAGCTCTTTATGTCGTACCAGCCGCGCATCTTGTAGCCCATGTTGATAGTGATGGGGCGCTCGGGGGCATCCGGCAGCAGGTGACGCACCGGTAGCTCGGCGGGCAGATCCAGCGCGTCCACCAGCGGGGCGAGACCGGCGCCGGAATCACCCAGCCCATGCAACCAGATCACCGCGTGACGGGCGCCCTGCGGGTGCAGGTCGATCATGGGAACACCACCTCTTCGCCCGCCTGGGCGGTGCAGGATTGGCTCAGCAGCGCCTTGAGTTCGTGGCCGAAGCGGTTGTCGATCCAGGTGTCACCCTGCAGTTCGAAGTGGAAGCCGTTCTCGCGGGTGGCGACCCAAATCTGGTGCAGTGGCTCCTGCTTGTTGATGATGACCTTGGTCTTGTTCTCGAAAGAGAGGGTCAATACGCCGCCGTTGCGTTCGCAGTCGATATCCGGATACCCCTCGTCGAGCGTGTCTTCCACATATTGGAAAAAGGCGTCGGTCAGGGCGTGATACTCGTGATCCTTCATCGGTTTATCCTGTTGCTTTTAACAATGTGAGTGCGATTATAGAGGGCCAAAAATTTTTTCGCAGCGAACCATTATGATCACCCAGTTCACCAAGTGTCTGCTTGCCACTCTTCTGTCCCTCGGGTTGGCCGCGTGCGGTCTGAAGGGGCCGCTCTATATGCCGCCCCCCGAGCAGCCACAGAACCAGAGTACACCGCAAGCAGTACCGCCTGCGACCTCCGAGGCTGCCACCGAGGCCGCGCCGCACTAATGCCGCACCCATTCTAGGAAGGAACCGCCCCCTTGGATCACTTTAACTACGACGCCGACGGCCAGCTTCAGGCCGAGCAAACCTCGCTGCAACAGCTTGCCGAGCAGTACGGTACCCCGCTTTACGTCTACTCCCGTGCGACCCTCGAGCGCCACTGGCACGCCTTCGACAAGGCCGCTGGCGATATTCCCCATCTGATCTGCTATGCGGTGAAGGCCAACTCGAACCTGGCGCTGCTCAACCTGCTGGCCCGACTGGGCTCGGGGTTTGACATCGTCTCCGGTGGCGAGCTGTCGCGGGTACTGGCGGCGGGCGGTGATCCGGGCAAAGTGGTCTTCTCCGGGGTCGCCAAGAGCGAAGCCGAGATGCGCCTTGCGCTGGATAAAGAGATCCTCTGCTTCAATCTGGAGTCGGAAGCCGAGCTGGAGCGCCTCAATCGGGTGGCGGGCAGCATGGACAAGAAGGCTCGCGTCTCGGTTCGGGTCAATCCGGATATCGATGCCGGTACTCACCCCTATATCTCCACTGGCCTCAAGCAGAACAAGTTCGGCATTCCCATCGAGCTGGCGCCAGCCATCTATCGCAAGGCGGCCGCGATGGCGAACATCGAGATCGTCGGGGTGGATTGCCATATCGGCTCGCAACTCACTGAATTGAATCCCTTTATGGAAGCGGCTGACAAGCTGCTGCGGCTGATCGACGGTCTGGCTGCAGAAGGGATTCATATCCATCATCTGGATGTGGGGGGCGGTCTGGGGGTCAACTATGGTTCCGAGCAGCCACCCCATCCCACCGAATATGCCGAAGCGCTCAAGCAGAAGCTGGCGGGCCGGGATCTGACCCTGCTGTTCGAGCCGGGCCGCGCCATCGTCGCCAATGCCGGCGTGCTGTTGACCCGGGTCGAGTACCTGAAACCGGGCGAAACCCGCAACTTCGCGCTGATCGATGCCGGTATGAACGACATGCTGCGCCCCTCTCTCTACGGCGCCTGGATGAACATCATCGAGGTGGATAGCCGTGCCGGTCATGCTCCCGCGCTCTATGACGTGGTGGGCCCGGTGTGCGAGACCGGCGACTTCCTCGGCAAGGAGCGCACCCTGGCCATTGCCGAGGGTTCCCTGCTGGCGGTGCGTTCGGCCGGAGCCTACGGCTTTACCATGTCATCCAACTACAACACCCGTCCGCGGGCAGCCGAAGTGCTGGTGGATGGTGCCGAGGCGCACCTGATCCGCGAGCGTGAGCAGTTGGCCGATCTCTGGCGCGGTGAGCACCTGCTGCCCTGATGGCGCAGGCTGGGACAATGATTTCATAACGGTTGACGGTGAGTTTTTACAGCCCTAACAGCACAGGAATGCACGATGTGGATAGATTATTCCAGGAAGCATGGGGCTTTGGACAACGACTTCATGGCGCTTGGCGACCCTTGGTTCGGTGAATTTTTACAGCCCTAACAGCACAGGAATGCACGATGTTGATAGATTTTTCCAAGATGCATGGCTTGGGCAACGACTTCATGGTGGTGGATGGCGTCACCCAGAAGGTATTTTTCAGCAATGACGTCATCAAGAAGCTGGCAGATCGCCACTTCGGGATCGGCTTTGACCAGCTGCTGCTGGTGGAGCCGCCCTATGACCCTGAACTCGACTTTCACTATCGCATTTTCAATGCCGATGGCAGCGAAGTGGAGCAGTGTGGCAACGGTGCCCGCTGTTTTGCCCGTTTCGTGCGTCTCAAGGGGCTGATCAACCGGGATCGCATCGCGGTCAGTACCGCCCGGGGTCGCATCGTGTTGCAGCTGGAGGGGGAGAATCAGGTCACGGTCAACATGGGTGTTCCCCAGTTTGAGCCGGGCAAGATCCCGTTCCGGGCCCAGAAGGCAGAGAAAACCTATCTGCTGCGGGCGCAGGAGCATACCGTGATGTGTGGCGTGGTCTCCATGGGTAATCCCCACTGCGTCATCGAAGTGCCTTCGGTCGCCGATGCGCCGGTCGAAACGCTGGGTGCCATCATGGAGCGCCACGAGCGTTTTCCCGAGCGGGTCAACGTCGGCTTCATGGAGATGGTCAACGCTACCGAGATCAAACTGCGTGTATTCGAGCGGGGCTGTGGCGAGACCCTGGCCTGCGGCACCGGTGCCTGTGCGGCGGCGGTGATTGGCATCAGTCAGGGCAAGCTCAAGGAGCGGGTCACCGTCAGCCTGCCGGGCGGCAAGCTGACCATCGCCTGGAAGGGGCCGGGCCAGCCGGTCTATATGACAGGCCCCGCCGAGCATGTGTTTGACGGCCAGATAGAGGTTTAGCCGATAAAGGTTCAGGTACGGGGGGCGTTGGCCCCCTTTGCCCATGATGTCGGGGCAGCGAGCCCCATTTCTCTGATGGATCAACCAATTTATGAGCGAACTCAAACGGCAGGAGCAATCGGTGGATGAAGCCACTGTGCTGGAGTACCTGGCCCGTTATCCCGAGTTTTTCCAACGCCATGCCGCCGTGCTGGACCGGATCCGCATTCCCCATGAACGCAAAGGGTCGGTCTCGCTGGTCGAGCGCCAGCTGGAGCGTCAGCGCGAGCGGATCGAACAGCTGGAGCAGGAGATCACCGAATTGATGGGGATCGCCAGCGAGAACGAGCGGATCTTTCGGGTCTATGCCGATCTCTACGGCGAGCTGTACGGTTGCCAGACCCTGTTCGAGGTAAGTGCCGTGATGGGCAAGGCCTTTGTCCAGCGGCTGCGCCTGACCGGACTGCGGCTCTGGCTCAATCCCAAGAAGTTTACCCTGAGCGGGCCAGAGCAGCGCTTTCTGGCGCAGGGCAAGCAGCTCGAATCCCTGCTGGGTCAGCGTTTGCCGGGGCAGGATTACTACTTTGGCCGCCTGAGCCAGAGCGAGAAGCAGGCACTGTTTGGCCACGATGTGCTGGTCAACTCGGTGGCCCTGATGCGGCTCGGCGATCTCGGTGTGCTGGCCTTCGCCAGCTCGGATCCCGGCCACTTTACTCCCCACAACGACACCCTGCTGCTGGGCCAACTGGGGCGCCTGCTGCAACTGCGTCTGCCCGAGTTGACTCATGGCTAGAACACCGGCCAGGGCACCTGCCATAGCTCCCGTCGTCGCACCGCCACTGCCTGCGGTACTGGCGGACGAGCTGGCGGCCTTTATCGAATACCTGAGGGTTGAGCGTCAGCTCAGCCCTCATACCCGCAATAACTATCAAGCCCATCTGGAGGCGATGACCGCCGAGCTGGTGGCCCTCGGGCTCACTGACTGGGGTCGGCTCGAGGCGAGTCAGGTGCGCACTCTGGTGACCCGGATGCACAAGGCGGGCCTTGCTCCTCGTTCCCTTTCCACCAAGGTCTCTGCCCTGCGCAGCTTTTGCGACTGGCAGGTGCGGCAGGGGCGGCTGACCGCCAATCCGGCCCGTGGCATCGTCACCCCCAAACAGGGGCGGCCGCTGCCGAAAAACCTCGATGTGGACGAGATGCACCAGCTGCTCAACATCACCGACGAGCAGGATCCGCTGGCGGTGCGGGATCGCGCCATCATGGAGCTGATGTACTCTTCAGGGCTGCGTCTGGCCGAGCTGGTGGGGATCAATCTGGTGGATCTGAAGCTCGACGACCGCCAGCTCAAGGTGACCGGCAAGGGCTCGCGGGAGCGGGTGCTGCCCATCGGCCGGATGGCGGTCGAGTGGCTGCAGAAGTGGCTCAAGGTGCGCCCGCTGCTGGCCGGGGACGAGAGCGAGGCGCTGTTTGTCTCCAGCCGCAAGCAGCGGCTGTCGGCCCGCTCGGTGCAGGCCCGCCTCGATGGCTGGGGCAACAAGCAGGCGCTCAACGCCCACGTCCATCCCCACAAGCTGCGCCACAGCTTTGCCACCCATATGCTGGAGTCCTCCGGCGATCTGCGGGCAGTGCAGGAGCTGCTAGGACATGCCGACCTCTCCACCACCCAGATCTATACCCACCTCGACTTCCAGCATCTGGCCAAGGTTTACGACAGCGCTCACCCAAGGGCCAAGCGTGACCCGGATGCGCAGGACGATGAATAACGGGCTAGAGCCCGTGATGCAGAGGAGAGTCCATGCACTTCTATCGCCGCTGGCAGCCGGTTGCTGCCATCTCGTTTGACCTCGATGACACCCTCTATGACAACGGCCCCGCCATCGTGCGCGCCGAGCAGTGGATGTTGAGCCATCTGCGCAGCGAATATCTGGCCACCGCCATGCTCGACAAGCCACGCTGGCTGGAGTTAAAACGCGCCGTGTTGCTGGCCAACCCCGAGCTGCGCCACGATGTCAGTCTGGCGCGCCAGCAGACCATCCGCGCCGCCATGGTGGCGGGGGGCATGGCTGACCAGCATGCCAGCCGCGAGGCGGAGCAGGTGTTTGCTGCGTTTCTGGCAGAGCGCTCGAAGATCGAGGTGAGCGAGTCCACTCATCAGCTGCTGGCCAGACTGGCCGAACGCTACCCGCTGGTGGTGATCACCAACGGCAATCTGGATCTGGCGCAGGCAGGGCTGGATCACTACTTCACGCTGGTCTGCAAGGCGGGGGCGGGCGCCAGAATGAAACCGGCACCGGATATGTTTGAGCAGACCCGCAGCACCCTCAAGCTGCCAGCGGAGCGGATCCTCCATGTGGGGGATCATCCCGAGACCGATGTGCTGGGTGCCCGCTTGCACGGCTTTCGCGCCGCCTGGCTCAACGAGCGGCGGCAACCGTGGCAACAGCTACAACTGTTGCCGGACGTTGAGCTGACGGCACTGGAGGAGCTGGCCGAGCTGCTGCTCTGATGGCGCTGGCGGATGGCCCGGCTCAGGCGGTAATGGCTGTCAGCGAATAGCGATATATGGCAAGGGATTACGCCCGCTATTTGCGGCAAACCAACCCGAGCAGGGTGTAGCGGTCGCGCTGGTTGACGCGGCAGTAACTGATGCCGACGGGCAGCGCCTGCTGCAGGGTGATGGCGCTGTTCTGATAGCGGCAGACCAGATAGAGCGGGCGCAGGCTGCTATCGAGCTGGCTCCAGTAGTGGATCTCGTCGCTGTCGCCATTATCCGGTTTGAGTTGGGCCAGTTCGGCAGGATCTCCGTCGAACAGGGCCAGATTATCGAGCCGGTGACTGAGGGTTTCGTCCGGTTTGCCATCGTCATTGCGGGTGAACGCCTGCCAGCCCTGCTGCGGGGTCAGCAGCTGCTGGCGAGTCTCGATGGTGGCGGGACAATCAAATTGCAGGCTGGCGGCAAGGGCCAGGGTTGTCAGTAACATGGCTGCGGTTCTCTCTTCATGTCCTCAATACGATGCCATGCTACGTCATCTTCCGCCGAACAGCTTCATCAGCTTATCAAGCAGATCAAGCTGTTGTGGTGGCTGTTTCATGGCTTCCGCTTCCCGCTCCAGCAGCGCCTGCTGCTCCTGCTGGCGGTCGCTCAGCACCCGATAGAGGGGCTCGACCAGCGCCTCGCGCTGCATCACCAACTCCTGAAACATTGCCTGATTGATGCGATAGGTTTCGACGGTGGCCACCGCCCGCACCGTGAAGGAGCTGGGCTCGCCGGTGAGCAGGCTCAGTTCGCCAAAAAAGTCTCCCGCGTTGAGCGTACCAAGCTTCAGTTCTCGCCCCTCGACATTGACCACCATCTCGGCCTCCCCTTTGACCAGCACGAACAGCCAGCTGGAGACATCCCCCTGCTCCAGCATGATGTCGCCGCTGACGAAGGGGGCGAACTTCACCTGATCGGCCAGCTGGAGCAGCTCGCTCTCCTGCAACATGGCAAACAGCGGCAGCTTGCGCAGGGTATCGGTTCGTTCGGCAGTGTGGCGCTTGTGGCGGGCATCCAGATGCTGCTTCTCCTTGGCCATAAAGACGTTGAAGATCGGTGGGGTGAGGCGGCGATCGTTGCGGCGCAGGGCGGCATCGATCAGGCTGCGCACCATGGAGTCGGTCGGATCGTCGCGAGCCAGGTCGGTCAGCCAGTAGCGCACTGCATAGCGGGCGATGCCCCCTTCGACGTTCATCAGCAGGCAGTCCGGTTGCGGATGCTTGGCGACGCAGGGGAGCTTGGTCTCCCGCAGGGATTTCTCGATCAACGCGATGATCTGGGTCGGCAGAGTATCCAGGGTCAGATCGAACCAGACCCAGCGCCGCCACTGCAAGGGTTCGCCACGGCGACGCCCGAGCACGGTGAAGCGCTGTTTAAGCAGGTGGCTGTTGGGGATGACGACTGTCTCCCAGTTGCGGGTCTCGATGGTGGTGGCACGCCAGTTGATCTCCACCACCCGCCCCTGGGTGGTGTCGACTTGCAGCCAGTCACCGATGGCGATGGAGTTGTCGAGCTGAATGGAGACCCCGGCCAGCAGGTTGCCAAGGGTGTCCTGCATGGCGAAGGCGATGACCGCGGTGATGACCGCCGAGGTGGTGACTATCTCCCCGAGCGCCATGCCGGAGGCGTAGAGGCGAAACAGACCCCAGCCGATATAGCCGATGGTGATGACGATATCGGCGATGATCCGCGGGATCCGCACATGGCAGAGGGGGAGCAGAAACTCGAACAGCAGGATCCCCCATATCTTGACCAGTATCAGGCCGGCCAAGAGGGTGGAGATCTCGATCAGCAATTGATGGGGCAGCGGCAGTTTGAACCAGCCCCCTTCCAGCTGGATCAGCAGGATCACCACCGCGCTTATCATCACGAAACTGAGCTCGGAGAGCAGCTCCCGTCGCTGTCCCGGACGGCGCCAGAAGTGGAGCAGCATCAGGGAGAGGGTGAGCAGGGTCCAGAACGGGTGTTCGCCAATCCAGATCAGCGTCGGTAGCGCGGTGAGGTTTTCGCCAGCCATAGCAGCACCTTATTGTGGTTTTATTTCCAGCATAGCTGCTGCGGCGCGGGGAAATGGTGCGTTTGGGCGGCAATTTATTTATCCTGTGCAGAACCGGGCAAAGGAGTGCGATTGAGTGAAATTTTCAAAGAAAATCATCTGTTTGATGGCTCTGTTTCCATTGGCTGGCTGCGACCTGCTGGCCGAGAAGTATCGGGTCGAATTCCGGGATGGCTCCTGGCGTGAAATAGCCATTACCCCCTTCTCCAGCGAGGCGCGCTGGCGTGAGGGGTGTGCCACCGGCGAGGTGCTGAGCGACATGAAGGTGCCCATCAAGCGGGGTGACACGGTCAATGGCCGCGAGCAGCTGCTGATCGGCGGCGAGAAGTTCGAGCTGGATGACAACAACCTCTACCGCAGCAACGGCATGGTGTTTGGTCATTCGCCTGACCATATCCAGCGCGGGCTCAAGGGGATGGATATCTGTCGCACCTTGCGCCCCGAGCGAGGTGGACTGCCCAAGCTCAAGGCGCGCGGGTTTGGCGACTGAATCGATGAGGGATTAACTCGCTGCCATCAATGCACAACGCTGGCGGCAGGCATCGCCAAAGGCTTGAAAGATCTTGATGGAGTGGGGGTTTTCATTGGCTTTCCACTCCGGATGCCACTGTACTGCCAGCAAAAAGGGTGACAGTGCGGGGGCATGAAGTGCCTCGATCAGCCCATCTTCTGCGTGGGCCAACGGCTCCAGACCCTTCCCCAACCGGTTGATGCCCTGTCCATGCAGGGAGTTGACCGGAATCTGTTCTTCCCCCATCAGTTCGGCAAACCAGCTGCCCGGCAGCAGTTTGATCTGATGGCTTGGCCCATACTGCTCGTCTACCGGATCGTCGGCATCCTCCCGATGATCGTCATAACCCGGCTCGTTATAGACCTTCTGATGGATGTCTCCCCCCAGCGCCACGTTGATCTCCTGCATGCCGCGGCAGATACCGAGGATCGGCAAGCCACGGGCGAGCGCCCCCTTGATGAGGGGCAGATCGAACAGGTCGCGATCCCTGTCCTGCTGTTTCTCCGGCGTGAGGTTCTCCTGACCGTAGAGGGCCGGATCGATATTGGAGCCGGCGCCGCTCAGATAGACCCCATCGACGAGATCCAGATACTGCTCCAGATCGGTGGTGCCGCAGCAGGTGGGTACCAGCAGCGGGACGCAGCCGCTTATCTCCACCAGCGGAATGATGTATTTGTGGGTCATCACCTGATAGGCGTGGCCGTTGCGGGGCTGGGCGCCCATGGTCATCAGCACGACAGGTTTACGGGGAGCGGGAGGCTGGGGATTTGGCATAGGGCACCTTGATTATCCTTGGCGTTGAAGTCTCATCCTTCGCCTTGGGCAGGCCCTTGCAAACCGTCAGGGCAAGGGCATGCCTCAAGGCATGGTCATGGGATCCCGCGTCGGGCCGGGTGACAGAATCGTTGGTCAGCCTGGGCAGCGACAGCCTGGATCCTCTCTTCAGTCTGCCAAGGCCGTTCAATATGTCAAACAAAATGATACCAAATTGTTAACGCGTCTGTTTTGGTCTGCTCTGAAGCGGTGATTTAACGGGGCTGTTGAGATGAGCCGTTATGGTTGGGGTAGCAAAATGGTGGATATATTAAACGCGCAGGGATGGCGGGGGATGTGGAGAGGAAAAGACATCAATAGAAACACGCCTCCCCGAGGGGAGGCGTGTTTCGGGGATCACAGCAGGTCTTCGATCTCGCCGCGCAGATACTGGTACATCTCGCGGTAGGCGACCGGCGGCTTGTTCAGCTCCCGCTCCTTGTTGGCGGAGCGGATCAGCTGGCGCAGCTTCTGGCGATCCAGCTCGTGGAACTGGGACATCAGCTCGTTGAGGGCGCTGTCACCTTCGGTGATCAGGCGCTCGCGCCACTGCTCCAGGCGATGCAGGCGTGCATTCACGGTGGAGTGACGGTTCTTGATGATGGAGAGCGCTTCGGCAATCGGCTCGATATCGCGGCTGCGCATCAGGCGGCCGATGAACTGCAGATGGCGACGGAAGGACTCATCCTTCTTCGGCTTGAGTTTGCGACCCAGCTCGACAGCTTCTGCAAGCTCTTCATCCAACGGGATTTTTTCCAGCTCGCTGTGGCTGAGGGAGACGATCTCTTCCCCCATTTTCTGCAATGCTTCGGCATCGCGCTTGAGCTGGCTCTTGCTGGGGCCCCAGTCTTCGAACTCGTTGTCGTCTTGATATTGACTCATCGGTCTCTTGATTCCTGTCATTCACGTTTGGCGGATATGTTACCAGCTTCTCCCGCTGGGCGCAGGGGTCTGATATGCTTACCCCCCTTTCCTTCTTTCATACAGATGTGAGTTATGGATCAGCAAGACCAAATCCGCCAGGATCAAGCCCATCTCGAGGCCGTGGTTGCCGAAGCCCTGGAGATAGCCAAAGGACTGGGCGCCTCGCTGGCCGAAGTCTCCATCAGCAAGCAGACCGGGTTGTCGGTGAACACCCGGGGTTGTGAACTGGAAAGCATTGAATTCAATAAGGATGGCGCCCTCGGCATCGCTGTCTATCGCGATGGTTGCAAGGGATCTTCCTCGACCACCGATCTGAGCAAACCCGCCATTCGTGCCGCCGTTGAAGCGGCCATCGAGATTGCCCGTCACACCTCGGCCGATGATTGCGCCGGTCTGGCGGACGCCGAGCTGCTGGCCTGGGATGCCCCCGATCTGCAACTGTGTCACCAAATCGAACTGGATCCCCAGCGCGGGATCGAACTGGCCATCGAGTGCGAGCGGCTGGCGCTTGGTCGCGATGCCCGTATCAAGCACTCCGACGGCGCCGGTTTCTCCAGCCATCTTGGCATCAAGGTTTATGGCAACAGCCACGGCTTCGTCAAAGGCTACGCGGCGTCGCGCAACTCACTGAGCTGCGTGCTGATAGGCGAGCAGGATGGTGATATGCAACGGGATTATGGCTACTCCTCCAGCCGTACCCTCGATGGGCTCTGGAGCCCGCAGCGTATTGCCGATGAGGCGGTGGAGCGTACCGTCTCCCGCCTCGGCGCCCGCAAAATCACTACCCGCCATGCGCCTGTGCTGTTCCACCCGGACACTGCCTCCGGCCTGTGGGGCCATCTGGTGATGGCCATCAGCGGTGGCAACCTCTATCGCAAGTCGAGCTTCCTGCTCAACAAATTGGGCAAGCAGATCCTGCCAGAGTGGCTCACCATTCAGGAGTTCCCCCACCTGCTTGGCGGGCTCGCCAGTACCCCGTTCGATGGCGAAGGGGTGCGTACCCGCGACATGGATATCATCCGAAATGGCGAGCTGATGAGCTGGCTGCTTACCTCCTACTCCGCTCGCAAGCTGGGGCTGACTACTACGGGTCACGCCGGTGGCATCCACAACTGGCAGGTTTCCAATACCGGCCAGGATTTTCAGGGCATGCTGAAAGAGATGGGCACCGGTCTGCTGGTGACCGAGTTGATGGGGCAGGGGGTCAATATCGTCAATGGCGACTACTCCCGCGGCGCTGCCGGTTTCTGGGTCGAGAATGGCGAAATAGCCTATCCGGTCGAGGAGATCACCATCGCCGGCAATCTGGCCGAGATGTTCAGCCATATCGTGGCGGTGGGTCGTGACGAGGATGAGCGTTCCAGTCTCAAGACCGGCTCGGTGCTGGTAGAGAATATGAAGCTGGCGGGTCACTGATCCCGGTTTCAACAGAACCGAAACCATGAAAAAGGCCCCCTCGCCAACGCGAGGGGGCCTTTTTATCGGCCTGCGATCAGGGGGCTATCAGCCCTTGATGCGCTCGATGCGGCCACCCAGACCCTGCAGCTTCTGCTCGATGTCTTCGTAGCCACGGTCGATGTGATAGATACGGTCGACGATGGTGGAGCCTTCGGCCACGAAGCCGGCCAGTACCAGACTGGCGGAGGCGCGCAGATCGGTCGCCATCACCTGGGCACCCTTGAGTTGCTCGGTGTCACGGCAGATGGCCACATTGCCCTGCAGTTCGATGTCTGCACCCATCCGCACCAGTTCGGGAACGTGCATGAAGCGGTTCTCGAAGATGGTCTCGGTGACCATGCCGGTGCCTTTGGCGACGGCGTTCAGCACGGTGAACTGTGCCTGCATGTCGGTCGGGAAGGCCGGGTAGGGGGCAGTCTTGATGGTGACCGGCTTGAGGGGGCGGCCAGTCATGTCGAGGGTGATCCAGTCTTCACCCTTCTCAATCAGGGCGCCAGCCTCTTCCAGCTTGACCAGTACCGCTTCCAGCAGAGTCGGGTCGGTCTTGCGGCAGGTGATCTTGCCGCCGGTGACCGCTGCGCCCACCAGGAAGGTACCGGTTTCGATGCGATCAGGCTGCACGCTGTAGTTGCCGCCGTGCAGACGCTCGACACCGTCGATGGTCAGGGTGTCGGTGCCCGCCCCCTGGATCTTGGCACCCAGGGTATTGAGGAAGTTGGCCAGATCGACCACTTCCGGCTCGCGTGCGGCGTTTTCGATCACGGTGCGGCCATCAGCCAGGGTGGCGGCCATCATCAGGTTTTCGGTACCGGTCACGGAGACCATGTCCATCAGGATGTGGGCGCCTTTCAGGCGACCATCGACACGGGCCTTGATGTAACCATCTTCGATGGTGATCTTGGCACCCATCAGCTCCAGGCCGTGGACGTGCAGGTTGACCGGACGGGCACCGATAGCGCAACCGCCGGGCAGGGAGACGTCAGCCGCGCCGAAACGGGCGGCCAGCGGGCCCAGCGCCAGAATGGAGGCGCGCATGGTCTTCACCAGCTCGTAGGGGGCGACATGGTTGTTCACCGCACCGGTCAGCACGGTGACGTTGCCGTTGACCTTGGTGGTCGCGCCCAGCATCTCCAGCAGCTTGATGGTGGTGCCCACATCTTTCAGGCGCGGCACGTTGGAGAGGTGAACCTCTTCATCACAGAGCAGGGTTGCGAACAGGATCGGCAGCGCGGCGTTTTTGGCGCCGGAGATGGTCACTTCGCCGTTGAGAGTACAACGACCATCGATTTTGAATTTGTCCATTTTTACTTCGTTACCAAATCAGGAGGGCAATAGGAATTTACGTTCGCGTTTCCACTCGGCGTCGGTGAACGCCTTGATGGAGAGGGCGTGAATGGCGTTGCTGGCGATCTTGTCCATCAGCGGGGCATAGATGGCCTGCTGCTTCTTGACCCGGCTCATGCCGTCAAACATGTCACCGACGGCGATCACTTGGTAGTGACTACCGTCCCCTTTGACATGGACTTCGGACAATGGCAGAGCCTCAAGGAGTATCGCTTCAATTTCAGAGACTTGCATTATGCGTCCTCAGTTGTGAGCGGGGTTGACTGAAACAGCCCGGCCACCCCGTAGAGGTTGGCCAGGGTATAGAAATCACTGGAGGCGCCCACCAGTTGCGGTGTGGCGCCTCGCGCTAATACGGCTTTGGCCCATTTGACCAGCAGGGCCAGTCCGGCTGAGTCGAGGGTGGTGACGCCGCCGAGCTCGAGCTGGTCGTCCTGCCACCATTCGGCGCGGCGTTGCCACAGGTCATTGACCTGTGGCGCCTGCAGCTCACCGCTGAGAGTCATGGTTTGAGTACCAGCGGCTTGGCGTTGTGTTCGCGCAACTGGGCGATCACCGCATCAATGCCGTTCTGGCGAATGAGGCCGCCCAGCTCGCTCTGCTTGGCGGAGAGCAGGCTGATCCCCTCTGCCACCATGTCGAAGGCTTTCCATTCGCCGGTCTTGTTGTTCTTGCGCAGCTTGAACTCGAGGAAGATGTCGGGCTTGCCGGCCTCTTTCACGCTGACGTTGACGGCGGTGATGTTGCCGCTGGGAGCTTTGCCCGGCTCGACCTTGACGGTCTGCTTGTCAAAATGGGCCAGCGCATCTGCGTAGGAGCTCACCATGTACTCGGTGAACACCTCGACGAAGGCATTGCGCTGCGCTTCGGTGGTCTCTTTAATCTGGTTGCCAAGCACCTTGTAGGCGGCGAAGCGGTTGTCCACATAGGGCAGCAGCTCTTCGCGGATGATCACCCGCAGGTGATCCGGATTGCTCTTCACCTGGGCCTGATCGGCTTTCAGGCGGGCAAAGGTCTGCTTGGCAGCCTGATCCACCAGCGCATTGGGGTCGGTGGCATCGACTGCGGCCTGGGCAGACAGGGAAAAGAGCATGCTGGTCATCAGACCCAGCAGCAGGGCGATTTTCTTGAACATGATTACTCCTTCTTGCTGTCTGATTTGCTGTCGGAGGATTGGCTGTAGAGGAACTTGCCAATCAGATCTTCCAGCACGATGGCGGATTTGGTGTCTTCAATCAGGTCGCCATCCTTGAGCATCTCGGTGCCCATCTCCTCATCGCTGAAGCCGGGGGCCAGACCGATGTACTGCTCGCCGAGCAGACCGGAGGTGAGGATGGAGAGGGAACTGGTATCGGCAAACTGGCCAGCGCTCTTTTGCATCATCAGGGTCACTTCGGGCACCTGGGTTTTCGGGTCCAGTACGATGTCGCTGACCCGGCCTACCACCACGCCGCCGACCTTGACCGGCGAACGGACTTTCAGGCCGCCGATATTATCGAAATGCGCGCGCAGGGTATAGGTTTCTCCTTCCGGTTTGAAGCTCAAACCGGCCACTTGCAGGGCCAGTGCCAGAATGGCACCGATGCCAGCCAGCATGAAGGTGCCGACCAGGAATTCTACTTTGCTGAACTTCATCTTTACCTTATCCAAACATGACTGCAGTGAGTATAAAATCCAGGCCGAGCACGGCGAGGGATGAGTGGACCACGGTACGGGTCGTGGCCTGACTGATCCCGGCCGAGGTCGGCTTGGCATCATAGCCGTTAAAGAGCGCAATCCAGGTGACCACCAGGGCGAAAATCAGGCTCTTGATGGCGCCCTGCATGATGTCCTCATGCCAGTCGACGGAGGCCTGCATGGCAGACCAGAAGCCCCCTTCGTCCACGCCGAGCCAGTCCACACCAACCAGCTTGCCGCCGAAGATGCCGATCAGGCTGAACATAAAGGCCAGCAGTGGCATGCTGATGACGCCAGCCCAGAAGCGGGGGGCAACCACCCGGCGCAGTGGGTCGACCGCCATCATCTCTAGGCTTGAAAGTTGCTCGGTGGCCTTCATCAGGCCGATTTCAGCGGTCAGGGCCGAACCGGCACGGCCGGCAAACAGCAGCGCCGTGACCACAGGCCCCAGCTCCCGCAGCAGGGAGAGGGAGACCAGCGGCCCCAGGCTCTGCTCGGCGCCGAAATCCTTCAATACGTTGTAACCCTGCAGCGAGAGCACCATGCCGATGAACAGGCCGGAGACCAGAATGATGGCCACCGACTGCACACCCACCACATAGAGCTGCTGGACAAGCAGCGGGAAGTGCTTGCGCGGCTCGGGTTTGCCCGCCAGCGCATGGAACAACATGATGGTGGAGCGACCGACGGAGCTGATAAACCGCACTCCGACCCGCCCCAGCTTGCTTATTTGACTTATCAACATCAGAGATCCTGTAGCAGATCGCCTGCCGGAAAATGAAACGGAACAGGACCATCGGGCAATCCTTTGAGGAACTGCTCGACTTCGGGATTGTGCTCCTCGCGCAGCTGATCCGGCGTACCGTGCGCCACCACCTTGCGATTGGCAATGATGTAGGCGTAATCGGCGATGCTCAGCACCTCTTTCACATCGTGGGTGACGATGACGGAGGTGATGCCGAGGGCATCGTTCAGCTCCTTGATAAGCTTGACCAGCACCGCCATGGTGATGGGGTCCTGCCCGACAAACGGCTCGTCATACATGATGAGGTCGGGGTCAAGGGCGATGGCCCGAGCCAGCGCCGCCCGGCGCGCCATGCCGCCGGAGAGCTCGGAGGGCATCAGTTTCGCCGCGCCGCGCAAGCCCACCGCCTGCAACTTCATCATGACGATGGTGTGGATCAGCTCCTCCGGCAGGCCGGAGTGCTCCCGCAGCGGGAAGGCCACGTTGTCGTAGACTGTCATGCCGGTAAACAGGGCGCCGCTCTGGAACAGCATGCTCATCCGCTTGCGCACTTCATAGAGGCGCGAACGGGAGAGGGTGGGGATATCTTCCCCGTCAAACAGAATGTGACCGGACTCCGGCTTGAGCTGGCCACCGATCAGCCGCAGCAGGGTGGTTTTACCGATGCCGCTCGGGCCCATGACGGCGGTGACCTTGCCACGAGGAATGGTCAGGTTGATCCCGTCATACAACAGCCGATCTCCGTGACTGAAGGTCAGATCGGAGATGGTGATCAGGTCATTGTTCAAACAATTGTCCATCCGGTGTAAATGAGGTGCGAATTTTATGGGGTAGTCTAGGTCTAAGCAACAGCAAGGAACAACTATTGAACAGGCTGCAAGCCCATTTGCACGACAGTTTTCTGTAACAAAGTGCGTCATTGAGAGCGGGACTTGCCATCCGATTCGCTTATCCGGGCAGACTTTTTTATAATCCCGCAGCTAATTTCGGCCCGGAGCTGTGTCTTTATGTCTGTAAAGCCTGAGAAAGTGTCTGAACTGTTCGATTTTCGTCGCAGTGCCCGCGCGGTGCTGGACACAGAAAAGCAAGCCATTGATGGACTCTATCAGTATCTGAACGACACCTTCGACAAGGCGTGCGAAATGGTGCTGCGCTGCGGTGGCAAGATAGTGGTCACCGGCATGGGCAAGTCGGGCCATATCGGCAGCAAGATTGCCGCCACCCTCGCCAGCACCGGCACCCCGGCCTTCTTCCTCCATCCGGGGGAAGCGAGTCATGGCGATCTGGGGATGATCTCCAGCGGCGACCTTATCATCGCCATCTCCAACTCCGGCGAGAGCGACGAAATCCTGGCTCTGCTGCCGGTACTCAAGCGCCGCGGCATTCCGCTCATCTGCATGACCGGCAATCCCGCCTCCACCATGGCCAAAGAGGCCAACGTGCACCTGTGCATCAAGGTGGAGAAAGAGGCCTGCCCGCTGGGTCTGGCACCCACTTCCAGTACCACGGCAACCCTGGTGATGGGCGATGCCCTGGCGGTCGCTCTGCTGGAAGCGCGCGGTTTTACCGCCGATGACTTCGCCCTCTCTCACCCGGGCGGTTCCCTTGGCAAGCGTCTGTTGCTGCGGGTCGGCGACCTGATGCACAGCGGCGAACTGTTGCCCCGGGTGGGGATAGATGCCACCATCAGCCAGGCGCTGCTGGAAGTGAGCCGCAAGGGGCTCGGTATGACGGCGGTGGTCGATGGCGATGGCCTGCTGGCCGGGCTATTTACCGATGGCGACCTGCGCCGCATTCTCGACCAACAGATCGATATCCATCACACCCCCATCAGCCGTGTGATGACGGCCAACTGTGTTACCGTAGGTCCAGAGATGATGGCTGCAGAAGCCGTCAAGCTGATGGAAACGAGAAAAATCAACGGATTACTGGTCGTGGATGAAGAGAAACGCCCGCTCGGCGCCTTCAACATGCACGACCTGCTGAAAGCCGGAGTAATTTGATGCAAAACGTACCGACCCTCTATGGTCCGGTGACGCGCAGCCAGTTTGAGAAGGCGGCGCAAATCCGCCTGCTGGTGTGCGATGTGGACGGGGTGCTCTCCAACGGCCTCATCTACATGGGAAACAACGGCGAAGAGCTGAAAACCTTCTGCACCCGCGATGGTGCGGGCATGCGAGCGCTGCTCAATGCCGGGATCGAGATCGCCATCATCACCGGGCGCAACTCCCGTATCGTGAGCGATCGGATGAAAAGCCTGGGTGTGGCTCATGTGGTGCAGGGGGCTGATAAAAAGCTGCCTCACTTCGAAGCGCTGCTGGCCAAGCTGGGGCTGAGCCCGGAACAGGCCGCCTATATGGGCGATGACACCATCGATCTGCCGGTGATGCAGGTCTGTGGGCTCGGCATTGCCGTGGCCGATGCCCATCCGCTGGTGCTGAGTCGTGCCGATATGGTGACCCGGCTTGGCGGTGGCATGGGCGCGGTGCGCGAGGTGTGTGACCTCATTTTGCAGGCGCAGGGCCATGACGATTATCAGCCCGAGGCCTCTGTATGAGCAGACAGACCCTGTTGTTTGCCCTGTTGTTTCTGGTCGCGCTGGTTGCCTGGCAGTTGGGCAAGGTTGAGCTGGTGCCGGAGAGCGCCGTCAAAATCGAAAACTATCAGCCGGATTTTGTCGCCAAAGATCTGGTGACCACCCGTTTTGATATCAACGGCAAGCGCACCGAGCGGCTGGAGTCGACCTACGCCGAGTATTATCAAATCCTCGAGCAGGCCACCTTCGACAAGCCGGTGGTCTACATGTATGACGATCAGGGTGCTGCCGAGTGGAAGGTGACCGCCGAAACCGGCGTGCTCAACACCGGCGACAACGTCATCCTGCGGGACAAGGTGCATCTGGATGGTCTGCTGCCCACCTCCTTTATCTCCACACTGGATACCCCTTATCTGGAGCTGGATCTGGTGACACAGGATGTGCGCAGCAACCGGGAAGTGAACATTCTGGGTCGGGATTTCCAGACCCAAGGGGTTGGCCTCAAGGGCCATCTGGACCGCAAATATTTTGAGTTACTGGATCAAGGCCATGCCATCTATTTCAATGAAAAACGCTAATCTGGCCCTCGCAGCCCTGTTGTTGTGTGGTGCGGTGACCGCCAAAGAGTCCGACTTTGCCGAGAAGGTCTACGTCGATGCCGTCAAACAGGTGGCCGAGATGCAGGACAACCGCATCACTTTCGAAGAGGATGTGACCATCAATCAGGGCACCATCCGGATCAAAGCTGACAAGGTGGTAGTGACCCGTTCCGGCGAGAAAGGAGCCGAGGTGATGACTGCCTACGGTAAGCCCGCCACCTTCTTCCAGATCCTGGATAACGGCAAGCCGGTCAATGCCCACGGCAATACCATCCGCTACGAGCTGAAGAACCGGCTGGTGACCATCACCGGCAACGGTCAGCTCAAGCAGGAAGATAGCCAGGTCAATGGCGATCTGATCCGCTACGACATCGTCAAACAGAAGATGATTGCCGAGAGCAAGAGCCCGAGCCAGCGGGTCAAAACCGTGTTCCTGCCGGATCAGGTAGAGAATTTCGATAAGCCCGCCGACCAGAAGAAGCAGGGAAAATAAGCCATGGCAGTGTTGAAAGCAGTGGGCCTGCAGAAGAGCTACAAGCGCCGCATGGTGGTGAGTGACGTCAGCCTTGAAGTGGGCACCGGCCAGATTGTCGGCCTGCTCGGCCCCAACGGGGCGGGCAAGACCACCTCCTTCTACATGATCGTGGGGCTGGTGCAGCGCGATGCCGGTCTCATCACCATCGACGATCAGGACATCAGCCTGCAGCCCATGCATGTGCGGGCGCGCAATGGCATCGGTTACCTGCCGCAGGAGGCCTCCATCTTCCGTCGCCTGTCGGTGTTCGACAACCTGATGGGCGTGATGCAGACCCGCAAGGGGTTGAGTCGCGAGGAGCGTGAGGACAAGGTTCAGCAACTGCTGGAAGAGTTCAACATCACCCACATTCGCGACAACCTGGGTCAGAGCCTCTCCGGCGGTGAGCGCCGTCGGGTCGAGATCGCCCGTGCGCTGGCGGCTGAGCCGCGTTTTATTCTGCTGGATGAACCCTTTGCAGGGGTTGACCCGATTTCTGTGATAGACATCAAGAAGATCATTCAGCATCTGAAAGATAGAGGCCTTGGCGTCTTGATTACCGACCACAACGTCAGAGAGACTCTGGACGTATGTGAGAAGGCCTATATCGTCAGCCACGGCAAGATGATTGCCGAAGGTGCACCGGCTGACATCCTTGCCGATGAGCAGGTCAAGCGCGTCTATTTGGGCGATCAATTCAGTCTATAGTAAGGGGGCATGCCTTCATTTCCTTTGACGAGTGCCTCGCTGAACATAAGGATATCCCGACGTAGATGAAGCCGACATTACAGTTGCGTCTCGGTCAGTCCCTGACCATGACGCCGCAATTACAACAAGCGATTCGTCTGCTCCAGCTCTCCACTCTGGAACTTCAGCAGGAAATTCAGCAAGCGCTCGAAAACAACCCTCTGCTGGAGCAGGAAGAGAGCGAGGCGCAAGAGACCAGTCCGGAAGCGCCGGTCGATGCCAGCCAGCTGGATTCCAGCGATGCCATGGCTCAGGAGCAGATGCCGGATGAGTTGCCGGTGGATACCACCTGGGACGAGGTTTACTCTGCCGGCACCGCCCAGAGCGCGGGCCCCATCCACGATGGGGAAGATAGCGTCTATCAGGGTGAAACCACCGAAAACCTGCAGGATTATCTGCTGTGGCAGATGCGGCTCACACCGTTCAGCGATGTGGATGCTGCCATCGCGCTCGCCATTATCGATGCCATCGACGAATCCGGTTATCTGACCGTTGCGCTGGAGGATATCCAGGCAGCCGTCACCAGCGATGACGTAGAGGTGGAGCTCGATGAGGTCGAGGCGGTACTCAAGCGGGTGCAGCACTTCGATCCGGTCGGTATTGCTGCCCGTTCTGTGCAGGAGTGTTTGCTGATCCAGCTGGATCAGTATGACCCGCAGACCCCCTGGCTCAACGAGGCCAAGGAGGTGATCCTCGAGCACATGGAGCTGCTCGGCAACCGGGATTACCGCACCCTCGCCCGCAAGACAAAACTCAAAGAGAGCGACCTCAAGGCGGTGCTGGATCTGATCCAGCTGCTGGAGCCGCGCCCCGGCAATGGCATCATCCAGAGCGACTCCCAGTACGTGATCCCCGACGTCTCCGTGGTCAAGAAGGGCAGCAAGTGGGTGGTCGAGCTCAATCCCGACTCTGCCCCCCGCATCCGGGTCAACGAGACCTATGCCGCCATGGCCCGCAACGCCCGCAGCAGCACCGACACCCAGTTTATCCGCTCCCATTTGCAGGAAGCCAAGTGGTTCATCAAGAGCCTGGAAAGTCGCAATGACACCCTGCTGAAAGTGGCCAGTTGCATTGTCGAGCAGCAACAGGGCTTTTTCGAGTATGGTGAAGAGGCGATGAAGCCGATGGTGCTCAATGACATCGCCGAAGCGGTGGAGATGCATGAGTCGACCATCTCCCGGGTGACGACCCAGAAGTACATGCATACCCCCCGTGGTATCTTCGAATTGAAGTTTTTTTTCTCCAGCCATGTGAACACCGAAGGAGGAGGAGAGTGCTCATCGACCGCAATTCGCGCGCTCATCAAGAAGCTGGTCACGGCAGAGAATCCTGCCAAGCCGTTAAGTGATAGCAAGATCGCGGATTTGCTGGCCGAACAGGGTATTATGGTGGCGAGACGCACGATCGCTAAGTATCGCGAATCCTTGTTTATCCCACCTTCCAATCAGCGCAAACGCCTGGTTTAGGCAAACAAAAGGATGATGTTATGCAAATTAACCTGACCGGACACCATGTCGAGATCACCGAAGCTCTGCGTGATTATGTGAATAACAAATTTGCCAAACTCGAGCGTCACTTCGACCACATCAACAATGTTCATGTGGTGCTTAGCGTGGAAAAACTGAACCAGATAGCGGAAGCCAAATTGCACGTCAGCGGTGGCGAAGTGTTTGCCAACTCTGAACATGCCGATATGTATGCTGCGATAGACACCTTGCTCGACAAGCTGGACAGGCAGATCATCAAGCACAAAGATAAGTTAAATAAAAAATAACCATGCAACTTGAACACATACTGAGTCGGGACTGCACCAAGAGTGCAGTCCCTTGTACCAGCAAGAAACGCGCCCTCGAAATCATCAGCGAGCTGGCCGCCGAACGCCTTGGCACCTCCCGTCAGGCGCTGTTTGAATGCTTGCTGGCCCGCGAAAAAATGGGTAGTACCGGGATCGGTGCCGGTATTGCGATCCCCCACGGTCGCATTGACGATGAGTTCCCGCCAACCGCGATCCTGATGACCTTTGCCGACCCTATTCCTTTCGACTCCATCGACAATCAACCGGTTGACCTGCTGTTTGCCTTGCTGGTGCCGGAAAGCGAGTGCAAGCAGCATCTCAAGACCCTTTCTCTGATGGCTTCCAAGCTGGGTGACAAGGCGGTTTGCCGCCAGTTGCGTCAGGCAACCAGCGACGAAGAGCTCTATCAGATCATGACCTCGGCCTGACAGCAGGCCAAGGATGAGACACCCGTTTTGGCGTGAGGGAACAAGATGCAGTTAATCGTGGTAAGTGGACGTTCGGGCTCCGGTAAAACGGTAGCCCTGCGAGTGCTGGAAGATCTGGGTTACTACTGTGTGGACAACCTGCCGGTCAATCTGTTGCCCCAGCTGATCGTTTCGGTGGAGAGCCAGTACGACAAGCTGGCGGTCAGTATCGATGTGCGCAACCTGCCGAGCGATCCGGAGAAACTGGAAAGTCTGCTGGCTCAAGTGCGCAATGAGGGGCGGGTTGAATTTGCCAGCTTCTTCTTCGACGCTGACAACGGCACCCTGCTCAAGCGCTATGGCGAGAGCCGCCGTTTGCACCCCCTCTCACGCAACAAGCTGTCGCTGGATGAGGCGATTCGGGAGGAGACCCACCTGCTGGCGCCACTCTCCTCTACTGCCGACCTGCGTATCGATACCACCACCCTCAGCATTCACGACCTGAGCGAGCTCATCAAAACCCGGGTACTCGGCAAGAAAGAGAACGAGCTGGTGCTGGTGTTCGAGTCGTTCGGCTTCAAGTACGGCATTCCCAAGGATGCCGACTTCGTGTTCGATGCTCGCTTCCTGCCCAATCCGCACTGGATCCCCGAGCTCAAGCCGTTCACTGGCAAGGATGAGCCGGTCGCCAACTACCTCTCGGCGCAGGCCGACGTGATGCTGTTTACTCAGCAGATCGAAAATATGCTGGTGACCTGGTTGCCCCATCTGGAGCGCAACAATCGCAGCTACCTCACGGTCGGCATCGGTTGCACCGGCGGTCAGCACCGCTCGGTCTTTATTGCAGAACGGCTGGCCAGTGCATTCCGTTTGCTCGGCAAGAACGTGCAGATCCGCCACCGCACTCTCGACAAGAGTGCCCCCCAATCCTGACGGACCAATAGGACGACCCGATGACTGTTTCCGCCTCGGTTGAAGTGAAAAACAAGCTGGGTATTCATGCCAGACCAGCCATGATGCTGTTCGAGCTGGTGCAGGGTTTCGATGCTCACGTGCTGCTGCGCAATGAAGATGGTGTGGAGGCCGATGCTGACAGTATCATCGGCCTGCTGATGCTGGATTCGGCGCAAGGGCGGCAGGTGGAAGTACAGGTTGAGGGTCCCGAAGAGGTCGAGGCTCTGGCCGCCGTGGTGGAGCTGTTCACCTCCGGCTTCAATGAGGAGTAGTCACTCCTCGTTATATGTTATGAACCGGTACGCGCCAGCGCTTTGAAGCTGGCAAAATCCCGACAAGCCAGCAGGTTCCTGCTGGCTTTTTCGTTCATCAGTGCCAGAAACAGGTCGTAGAGACCCATCGCCTCCTCATAATCGGCCTTGCTGATGGCCAGCACGAAGATGAGCGTCGCGATTTCCCCGTTGCCCCAGTCGATCCCCTGCGGTGCCAGTACGGTGTACACCAGAGTGCGGCGCGCCAGCAGACCGAGAGAGTGGGGCAGGGCGATCCCTTCTCCCAGCATGGTGGAGACGATCCGCTCCCGCTCCTGTAGTGAGGCTCTGAAGCCGCTTTCCACCAGATCTTCCGCCTCCAGCTGATCACAGATACGGGCAAACAGTTCGTCCTGGGTGAGGGGTTCTTTGACCACCATGAAGTGGTCGGCATCGAAATATTTGTCGAGCATGTAGGGGCGGGTGCGGTCGATCAGCACCAGCTTGCCAAGCTGCTCCAGCTGGTATTGGGTCGGGAAGGGGGCAACGAGTACCACGGGGGCGTTTTTTTCGTTCACCTTGACGGTACTGATGACAAAGTCCTGCGCGATCTGCGCCAGACCTTCGTAATCCCGCACCGACTCCAGCGTGGTCAGCTGCAACTGGGGATACTCCCGCTTGATGCGTGCTTCCAGTACCCGGAAGGTGGCGTTGCCCGCATCGCAAAGCAATAGCGCCTGCGGGCGGCGGGTATAGCCTATGTCGTAATGGCGCTCCAGCCCGACCCCGATATGGATCACCAGATAACCGATCTCGTGATGGGTCAGTCGGTAGGGGGTCTGCTTGATCCACTCCGAAATGGCCGCCAGCGTGATGTCGTAGGTGAGGGGGTAGTACTGCTTGATGTGATCGGCCAGCGGGTTGTGGTTGCCTATCTGGTATTTGACCCGTAGCAGCATGGCGCTGATATGGGTTTGCAGGTCGGCCCGCAGCTGTTGGTCGCCTCGCAGGTCGTAAGGGTAGTGTTGATGAATGTAGGTCAGCAGATGTTCCACCAGCTGTTCGCTCTCTGCGGCCATGGCAGGGCTGAGCTGGGGAGTATCGGCAATCAGGCGCGCCTGGATCTGGATGGCGAGACCGGCGATCTCATCCTCTACGGGGGGCGTCAGGGTTGGCAATACCGCATATATATCGCGAGATACTGCCAGCAGCGGCAGAGTCAGATCTTCGCTGGCGAAGTGGCGCAACTCGTGACCGGATGCCTGACGCAGCAGGGCAACGGCGCAGTAGATGGCGAGCTGCTGCAAGCTCTCGTCAGCGAGACGCAGCTGATGTCGGGCAAGCTGGGCATGGATGTGATTGCCCACTACCTCCATCGTCTTGCTGGGGCAGAGGTTGGGTAGCAGGGTTTGCAACTGGTTGTTGTGCAGCAACTCCTGATAGAGCAGTTGGGTCAAACAGGCACGGATCGCCGTCTCCTCCCCCTGAATGCGCATCCCCAGGCGGGGTTTGCTCTCGACGCTGAGCCTGAAGTGGCTGAGTTGCTCACGGACTTCCGCCATATCCCCCTGCAGTGCCGCCCGGCTCAGATACCAGGTATCAGCCAGCTCATCGAGCTTGATCCCCTGCTCTGCCGTCAATAGCAGGATCTGCAGGTGCAGCACCCGCTCTCGGCTGGTGCGTGGCAGGCCGCTATCCTGACCCTGGGCCGCCAGTAGGGCGTCGAACAGTCCCTGATTGTAGATCTTGAGCTGGTAGCCGCTGCCACGCTGGTGGATCAGGTGGGCGCCGTGCGTGGCAATCAGTTCGTTGAGGGTCGCCACATCGGTGCGCACCGTGCGGGTGGAGACATTGAGGCGGCGAGCCAGCTCCTCCTGTGGCAGCGGTTCGGCGTGGAGCTGGATCAGCATTTGATGGAGCCTGGGGTGTGGCAGCTTGATCATAGGGGGTATGCAAGACTCCTGTTGCGAGATAAAGGGTCGATGTTAACAAGTGGGTCATCAACAAGCCAGGCACCGGTCAGTGATTAAACCGGCGCCCGTGACTGCCATCAGGCAAACAGTCGTTTCACTATGGCCAGCAGAGTGCGAACATCCTCGGGGCGAGTGTGCCCGCTCGCGCTGTCGATGATGGAGCTGTAGACGTGAGGGATCACCTTCTCGACCCCGGCGTCCAGCGCAATCCGCACAATCTCTTCAAAGTTGTCCAGATCGATGCCGCCGGTGGGCTCCAGCCAGAAGTTGTTGCGGGCACAGGCCTCGGCTACTGCCTGATACTCGTCGCGGCAGGCCAGCCCACCCATGGGGAAGAACTTGACCGAGCTGCCGCCCATGTCCTTGAGCAAGGCAATGGCGGTATCGATGGGCACTATGCCATCCGGCTGCCCGGCGCTGAGTGGACCGGTGGAGATCTTTACCATGCCCGGCCTGCCGGTAAGGGAGATCAGCCCATTCACCAGCGTTTGTGATTGGCCGAGCAGTGCCCGGCTGGCGCCGACACCGGTGAACACCTGATTGACGTGCTGGGGCTGCAGCTGGCAGGCCAGCTCGGCCACCATGGCGGATTGGCGTGGATCGCCGGCGCCCAGTCCGATGGAGAGGGCGTTGTCGATAAGCTTGGCGTACTCCTTCATATCGGCAACTGCGGAGGGAATATCCGGGTAGTTTTTGGAGAGCACACCGACCAGCACGTGGCCTTCGGCTGCGTCGTACACCTCGACGGCATTCTCTTTGGAACCAGCCAGCACGTTGAGACAGACCCGATCACGGTAGTAGTTGGGGGTAAGGGACATCAGCGATTCTCCTGAACGAGGTTGGCAATGGCGGAGTGGATTTGGTCGAGCTGGGGCACGGTGACGCTGCGCACATCGATCTCGATATGCCCCTCGTTGGCCTTGTAGCCACGACAGTAGATGGCAGGCGTGCCCTGTTGCAGATGGGTGACGACCTGCACTGTGGTCATGCCGATCTGCTGGTGGTCGAAGGCGATATCGGTGCGGGCGATGTCGCGTCCTGCGCTGTCCCACACCACCTTGGCGGTGACGCCGGGCAGCTGGTTGAGGCGCTCGATGAAGGGGCTCATCTTGGCGACCATGGCGGCGCCGCTCTCTTTCTCTTTGACCAGATAGCGCTCGATGGCGTGGGTCAGGCCTAGGATCCCCTCCTTGCCCACCTTCATGGCGCGGCCGATGCCGTTGGCCTGCTGCTTGACCCATTCCACGTACTGACGCTTGCCAACTACCAGCCCGCTGGTGGGGCCTTCAATGGCCTTGGCGCCGCTGTAGATGACCAGGTCCGCTCCCTGGTTGTTGTAGAGGCGCAGATCCTCTTCGGCAGCCGCATCGACGATGAGCGGGAGCCCGTGGGTCTTGGCCACCTCGGCGGCCTCTACCACCGACAGAATGCTCTTCTGCACGCAGTGGTGGGATTTGATGTAGAGGATGGCTGCTGTGTTGGCATTGATGGCAGCGGCCAGCTGGGAAGGGGAGCACTCGTTGGCGTAACCGGCTTCCACTACTTTGCCGCCACCCAGATTGACCATGGTACCGACCGGGGCGCCGAAGTTGACGTTATGCCCCTTGGGCAGCACGATTTCACTCGGCACCTCATGGGGATGGGCATGCAGGTGCTCGAGGCGATAGGGATCACCGCGCACTATCATGGCGGCGACTGACTGGGCGATGCCCGCGCTGGCACAGGAGACTACCACCGCATCTTCCACATCCAGCAAGCCAGCCAGATAGGTGCCGGTCTTGTTGACCAGATCCTTGACCTCGAAGTAGTGGCCTAGGCCGAAATTGACCGCATCTACCACCTCCTGCTCGGGGGTGGAGACGCCGAGAATGGTCATGCGCCCGGAGGCGTTGATCACAGGTTTGAGCTGATATTTCTCATAAACAGAAGGCATGGTGTGATTTCCCATAGTGAGTCAGAACCAGTTCGCCACCGACCAGGGCGGCGAGAGGCTGCAGTTGTTGGTCACCGCTGCGGGACTGGGCTTCGGTATCCATAAACAGGGTCGGGCCGCTGGTGACCTCGAACAGGGTCAGATCGGCATCGGCGCCCACCTCAAGCCGCCCCTTGCCGGAAAGGCGCAGGGCATCGGCCGCTTGATGGGTGACACAGGCGAGCACCTGCTCCAGCGTCATGCCGATGGCGAGAAACTTCGACATCACGTGAGCCAGACTGTAGACCGGCCCCTTGATGCGGTTCTTGCAGTAGATGTCGGAGCTGATGGTGCGGGGCAGGATCCCCTGCCGGATAGCCAGCTCCGCCACCTCGAAGCTGAAGCTGGCGCCGCCGTGGCCGATGTCGAGCAAGAGCCCCCGTTTCATCGCCTCGCGCACCGCGACCCGCAGCTCGCCAGCCGGAGTCAGGATGCGGTTCGGTTTGCCGTTGAAGCAGTGGGTCAGCAGATCACCATCCCCCAGCAGAGCGACGATCTCGTCCAGGTCCGGCGGCGTGTTGCCCACGTGTACCATCAGCGGCAGCTGGTCGTGAGCCTGCTGCAGCGCCTTGGCCATGCGCAGCGGTTGCAGGCCGTTTTCACCGACCACGCTGCCGCTCATCCGCGCCTTGATGCCGACAATAAAGTCGGGGTGGCGGCGAATGGCTGCCGAGGCGAGATCCATATCGAGGTCCCGGCTATCCGCCAGCTCGTTCTGGCGCAACAGGCCGATACGGGAGATGTTGAGCAGGGCGTGCACCCGGGTCTTGCAGCCGGCGGCGAGACGCTGGAATTCATCCACGTCGTCGGCCCCGGTGCTGCCGGCGTCGATGACAGTGGTGACGCCGGACTCTACGCCCACCTTGTCCGGCTCATCGTGATAGATGGGGGAGGCGAGGTAGCAGTGGGTGTGGCCGTCGATCCAGCCGGCGCTCACATGCACCCGGCCGCCGAGATCCAGGGTCTGCTGCGCCGCTGCCGTCTCCGGCAGGGTGCCGATGGCGGCTATCTTGCCCTGCTGGATGGCGATATCGACGAGCTGGCCATCTCCCATCCGCCCCGCTTTGATGATCATGTCGTACATGCTGATAACCTCTGGCGAGCCGCCCCGCAGGGCGGCGGATAGTTATGCAAGCGCAACCGGGAAGAAGGTACCCAGCAGCATGGCTCCCAGAATGGCACCGCCGGTGATGGGCTTGCCCCACACGTAGAACAGCAGCGCACCCAGCAGGGAACCGATACCGATGGGGATGGAAGCGCCCATGGCGGAGAGGATGATGAGGGGGCCGAGGAAGCGGCCAGAGCTGTTGCCAGCACCCATCATCACGTCTGCACCGTAGGTGGAGTTGCTCTGGTTGATGGTGAACTTGCGCGCCAGAATGATGACGTAGCCGATGGCCAGACCAATCCCCATGCCGGTTGCCAGCGAGGCGCCGAAGTTCTCCACCGGATAGACGATACCGGCCCCCAGCAGCAGGGCTGGCACTCCGAGGCCGACCCCGGTCTGGATGGCGCCGCCGATATCCAGGATCCCCACCAGGGATCCCTCGATGATGCGGGCGAACAGGAAGCTGGCACCGAACGCGGCTACCGCGCCGTAGGCACCCGTGTCCATGCCGGCTTTCAGCATGGCGACGAAGGCTACCTCGTTGAAGGCACCGACCCCGTACAGATAGAACATGTGGGTACCGGCAAAGACCCCGGCCGAGAGCAGGCCGACGAAGATAGGGAATGACCAGTCGGCATACCAGAAGTTGTTTTTCAGTTTCTCATCCATGGTGTGACCCCTTATTTGCCGCTCAGCAGGTTATGGACACTTTCCAGCCACAGGGGGACACCCATATGGAAGGATTCAATCAGTTTCATGTCGAAGCCGCGGAAGAAGCCGCTCAGCACGAACAGCAGGACGATGGCTGCCATCATCACCTTGGTGACATGGTTCCAACCGCTCTCTTCCACGCCCTTGCCGATCAGGATGCCGAGCACCAGGCCCGGTACCGCGTTGCCCATGATGAGCTGGGCCAGACCGCCGAAGATGGTGGCCCAGAAACCGGATTTCTTGCCCGCCTCGATGGCGGCCAGCCAGAAGATCACCGGCATGACGGTATTGACCAGCAGGTTGGCGGCTGGCACCAGCACCTTGACTGCTGTGACCTGCAATGCAGCCGGAACGGCGGCGGCCGTGCTGTTGAGGAAGGCGACCACGATGGCACCTATGATGCCGCCGGCGATGGCCATTTTTTTCGGGTCGTGCAGGGTGGTGGCGAGATCCCGGTTCTTGAACAGCAGTGCCGCCGTGGCCCAGTGCGGGATGATGCGGTGATCCACATCCTGGGTGAAGGCGCCTGCCGCCACGGTCGAGGCCCAGGCGTTGAAGAAGAAGCCCAGACCAAACGAGAAGTGGGAAGCGGGATCCCCTTCGCAGGAGTTGAGTTCGCCCAGGGTGCGGAAGGCTCCCATGCCCTGTACGGTCGGGGCGTGGAACATCCGCGCCGCGCCGGCCCCCACCCCGACGCCAACCAGGCCGCCAATGATGAGTGACTTGATAAAAATGATTAGAAACATCCAACGTATCCTTCTTGTGGGGTTGTGCCTGCGCAGGCATCACACTTGGGTGAATGTCACCTTGGCGACATCCAGGCTGGTGACCTGAACCTTGATCTCCAGCTGGACGCGGTATTCGCGGCGCTGGCGCGGCAGGAAGAAGAACAGGAACTTCTCCACCCGGACCGACTCCTCGGCTTTGAGCACCTGTACATCGACCGGCTCAATACGCAGCAGTACCTGCTGGTTGTCCTTGAGCAGTGTGGATTGCACCTGGCTGAGGGCGGAGGCAAACGCCTGCTGGCGTGTCGCCCCCTTGCCGTTGACGATGACCTGGGTGGTGAAGTTCTCTTTCATCAGGCGCGTCCGTGCTTCTTGGCGAAGGCTTCGACCAGCTTCTGGCCCAGCTCTTCCTTGTCCATGAAACCGAAGCCCAGCACCACGCACCCTTCGTTGATGGCGGTGACGCCCTCTTCAACAGAGCGCATGCCGTAGCGGCACTTGTAGCCGTACTTGGTCTGGGCGGTGATCGCCCCGGCGCCGCCGCTGCCGCAGAAGGAGATGCCGAGATCCGCCTGCTCCTTGTTCATCACGTCGCCGAGCTTCATGTCAGCGGCCATGCCGGGGATGATGGTCACGTTGGCCCCGGCAGCTTCCGCGCCTGCGCCCACTTTCTGACCCTTGCCGAGACGGTCTCCAATCACGAGTTTGATGGCTGTCATATCGATTTCTCCTTGAGTTACGGGTTCTGCACCGAGCTGAGTTCGTTTTCTTTGGCGACTTCAAAATGGACGGACAAGAGGTGTGCCTCCTCATAAGCAAGCTGATCCAGCCAGCTGACGACCTGTTCGGCGAGACGCAGTGAGAGGGGGGAGATCTCTTCAAACAGGCTGAGGTCAACCTCCGGCAGGGGCTCGCCGCTGTGGGAGCGCCACACCATGGCTTTGACATGGGAGGCCAGCATCTGCCGTTGCACCTCGTTGGGGATGATGCCCTGTTCGGCCAGCAGGGGATAAATGCGCGCGAGGATATGATCGGTCTGGCGCAGCAACTCCGGGCTGTTCGGGGTCAGGGTCTGGTCGTGAGTCTCTGTTTGCAATGTCTGCTCTCCAAGGCTGGCAGAAGGTATGGCGTTACCCTAAGCCTGCGCGTCGATGTGGAGGAGGCAGTGTTTTTCCGATTCGAAGCGGAAATTCCTGAGGAAATGGCCCCAAAGTGAGCGTTTGGATACTGAAAAGACAAAAGGAGTGCTTATTGGGGCCGGTTTTGTGTGATCGGTAGCGCACAAATCGGGGGGCGGGGGCAGGGCAAGCGTTGCGGGAAACTGTGAGTCATCTCACGGTAGAGACGTTGCCGAGGGGACTGATGTGGAAAAGGGCGGTTTCCCGCCCTTCTCATAACAAGGAGTGACGCTAGCTGGCCGATGCGGCGCTCGAGCTGGCCGTTCTCTGCTGATAGCGCAGGTCTTCCTCTATGGTGACCACCACTTCCAGCGGCTTGCCGGAGCGGAATACCGAGATGGTCAGCTTGGTGCCGGGGCGGCTCTCGACAATCTTGTCCATGGCGCTGCGTACGCCACTGATGGCCTCTCCGTTGATCTTGAGCAGCACATCCCCTCGCTGCAGGCCGCCTTTGGCCGCCGGACCGTTGGGATCCAGACTCTCCACCACCAGACCACGCAGGTCGCCGAGGTTCATCATCCGCGCGACTATGGGGTTGATCTCGACGCTGGAGATCCCGAGGTAGCCGCGGATCACCCGGCCGTTGGCGATCAGCTCATCCATGATCCGTTTTGCCAGCCGGTAGGGGATGGCGAAGCTGATGCCGTAGCTCTCCTGATTGCCGTTGAGGTGATAGGTGGCGGTGTTGATCCCCACCAGATCGCCACGGCCGTTGACCAGCGCCCCGCCCGAGTTGCCCTCGTTGATGGCGGCATCGGTCTGCAGCAGATCCTGACGGCCATTGCTGTCGGGCCCCATGCTGGATAGGCCGGTACGGCCGGTCGCGCTGATAATGCCCTGGGTGATGGTCTGGCCGACGTTGTAGGGGTTGCCGATGGCGAGCACCACATCTCCCACTTCTGGCAGTCGCTCGGGATCCTGCGGGATCACCGGCAGGTTGTCTGACTCGATATAGAGCACGGCGAGGTCGGTGAGCTGATCGGTTCCGACCAGCTCGGCACTGAAGACCCGACCATCCTGCAACGCGACGATGATCTGGTCGGCATCGGCGATGACGTGGTAGTTGGTCAGTACATAGCCGCGCTGATTCATGATGACGCCAGAACCCAGCCCTTGTGGGCGCAGTTCCCCCTGATTGCCCTGATTGGGGGCAAAGCTGCGGGTGTAGATGTTGACGACGGCAGGGCCTGCCCGATGGGCGGCATAGGAGAAACTCAGTTCACGGGCATTGGTGATGATGCCGGGCAGTTGGGCACCACCGCGAAAATGGGGAAACAGCAGCAACAGCAGCGCTGCGACGGTCAATCCAAAACCGACAGACTTGCCCAAGTAACTGACTAAAGGGGGGATTTTCATGTCATTCTCATCCGTACAGGCTGCGCGCAGAGAATAACACTATCGATGGATAAAAATCACCCGCGGTGAAGGCCGCGGGTGATGGAGGGGCTGGCGAACAACTTGAGCGTTAGCGGATCACCAGATAGAGCGAGGAGTCGCCGCGCTGGATGTTGAGCGCCAGCACGTCAGGCTTGTTCTTGAGCGCCTTGGTCAGCTCGCCCAGGGTGTTGATGCGCAGGCGGTTGACCCCGATGATGATGTCACCCTTCTGCAGGCCGGAAGCGGCTGCCGGAGAGCGAGGATCAATATCGGCCACCGCGACACCGGAGACCGGGTCGGTAGTGGTGCTCAGCTTGGCCCCTTCCAGTGCCGGATGTAGCGCGCTGGCGCGTACTTCGCTGTCATCGGCCTGCTTCAGGGTCACTTTGGCTGTTTGTGACTTGCCATCGCGGATCAGTCCCAGCTCGACCTGCTTGCCAGCGCCCATGGTAGCGATCTTGGCACGCAGCTCGCCGAAGGAGCGAACCGGTTTGCCATCGATGCTGACAATGATATCGCCAGCCTTGATGCCCGCCTTGTCGGCCGCCGAATCAGGCATTACCTGATTGACGAAGGCACCATCCTTCTTGTTGTAGCCGAAGGTTTTGGCGATGTCTGAGGTAAGTTCGGTGCCGGTAATACCCAGCTGGCCGCGACGCACTTCACCGTACTTGACGATCTGCTCGGTCAGATCCCGTACCATGTTGGATGGGATGGCAAAGCCGATGCCGATGTTGCCGCCGTTCGGGCCCAGAATCGCGGTGTTGATACCGATCAGCTCGCCACGCAGGTTGAGCAGGGCACCGCCGGAGTTACCGGAGTTGATGGCCGCATCGGTCTGGATGAAGTTCTCCAGATTCTCGATGTTGAGGCCGCTGCGACCCAGCGCACTGACAATACCGGAGGTGACGGTCTGGCCCAGACCAAACGGGTTGCCGATGGCCAGCGCATAGTCACCTACCCGCAGCTCGTCGGAGTCGGCGAACTTGATTTGCACCAGATCCTCGGCCTTGATTTGCAGCAGGGCGATGTCGGACTGCTTGTCTTCACCGATCTTCTTGGCCGCGTACTCACGACCATCCTTCAGGTTGACCTTGATCTCGTCCGCCTCGTGAACCACATGGGCGTTGGTGATCACGTAACCCTTCTTGGCATCGACGATGACACCGGAGCCGAGCGCCTGGAACGGCTGCTCGCTCACCTGTTCATCGGGCATGTTGGGGCCGAAGAAGAACTTGAACTGTTCCGGCAGACGCTGACGGGTAATTTTTTTGCCAGAAACCGAGATATTGACCACCGCCGGGGTGACCTGTTCGAGAACAGGCGCCAAGCTTGGCATCTCCTGATTTGAACCTAACAGGGAAGGCAGTGCAGCCTGAGCAGGGGCCGCAGACATGGCGATACCGACACTGAGGGCTAGCACACTGAGCATGGAAAGAGGTTTACGCATATGAAAAACAGCTCCCAGAAAAAGTTGCATTGCAATCGTCAAGGTCAGACCACGGGGCTGGCCAATTAGTTCCGCGAGGAACTAGTTTGGTTGCTTGAGCAGTCCGGAAGAGGCGCCAGCATAGTCGCGAGGCGGAACGCCCGGCTCTTCTGCCACATTGGCAGGGGCTTCTTCTACCAATGACTCGCGGAACAGCGGTTCCTGCGCCTTGGCCAGGAATTTGCTCTGCTCGGCCATGTGGCGATAGAGGGTCTGATACTGCTCGGCCAGTTGCTCCATCAGGGCGGCGCTGTCGGCGAAGTGGGTGTTGATCTGGCCCTGATAACTCTCGAGCTCCTTGTGGGCCTTCTTCAGTTCCTGTTCCAGACGGCCAGCATCGCGGCTACGCACCGAAAAACGGCCGAGAACGATACCGATAATCAAGGCCGCGACAGCCAGCAGGATCCCAGTTAACAGACTCATAGATGCTCCTTGTTACAGCTAAAACAGAGTGGGTTTATGCGGTCGTCATAACCGCCATGCCTTGATGGCACTATACCGTGCGTCCTGAGGCCGTGATACCATTTTGTCCTCGATTCAGGGACTTGGAGAGGCGCTCAAGGATGACACCGCAGCAAAAATACCAGCAGGATCTGCTGCGCCCCGGCTTTGTGGCCGACCCCGCGCAGGGGATGGCCATTAGCAGGCTAGAGCGACTGTATCAGGATTTGCTACGACGCCCGGCTCCGACCAGATCTCGAGGGCTGCTGGGTTGGCTGCAAAAGCCCAAGCCGCCGGAGCCCGTCCTCGGTATCTATATGTGGGGCGGAGTGGGCCGAGGCAAGACCTGGCTGATGGATACTTTTTTCGACAGCCTGCCGGGGACGCGCAAGATGCGCAGCCATTTCCACCGCTTCATGCACCGCATTCACGATGAACTGCAGGGGCTGAGTGGGCAATCCGATCCCCTCAAGCTGGTGGCCAGCAAGCTTGCCAGTGAAACAGACATCATTTGTTTCGACGAATTTTTTGTCTCCGACATCACCGATGCCATGTTGCTGGGCACGCTGTTTCAGGAGCTGTTTGGTCACGGTGTCGTGCTGGTCGCCACTTCAAATATTCCGCCGCAGGATCTTTATCGCAACGGGCTGCAGCGAGCCCGTTTTCTGCCAGCTATTGAGCTTATCGAGCGTCATTGCGAGGTACTTAACGTAGATGGCGGTATCGACTATCGCCTGCGTACGCTGGAACAAGCGGAGATTTATCACTGCCCGCTGGACTTGCAGGCAAAAGCCAATCTTGACCACTATTTTCAGCAATTAACCGGCGGACACACGGCTTGCGAGGGGACGTTCGAGGTCAATCATCGTCAGCTGACGTTGCTCGGAATGGGGGAAGGGGTGCTCTATATGGAATTTGAGCAACTTTGCTGTACTCCCCGCTCCCAGAACGACTATATCGAGCTGGCCAGGCTGTTCCATACCATTCTGCTGGCCAATGTGCAACCAATGGGCACAGGCACGGATGACGCGGCTCGCCGCTTCATTGCCATGGTCGATGAGTTCTACGAACGGCACGTCAAGCTCATCATGTCAGCGGCGGTTCCCATGACAGAACTCTACGGCGAAGGGCTGCTGAATTTCGAATTCAAACGCTGTCTTTCGCGGCTTCAGGAAATGCAATCGCACGAATACCTTGCCAGAGTGCACCTTCCTTAGTCACAATACCGCGCCTGCCAGTCGGATGGGCATCTGCGGCAGGTAGGGCCGGGCGACATTTGCTGGTTTCATGGCAGTGAAATTAGCAGGTGATATTTAAGGCAACTTCACTTATAATCGCCCGGCCCACGTTACAGCTGTCGATAAGACAGCAACACTTTAAGCTTTACTTGTATTCGAAGGGGTACAGGTAGGCCATCGTTTGTTGTTTGTGGGAGAGCCCCCATAAGCAATTGGGTCTGTAACAGGTAATTGGGTTTAACTTAATGAAAACTTTCGTTGCCAAGCCAGAAACCGTAAAACGTGACTGGTACATTGTGGACGCAGAAGGTAAAACTCTGGGTCGTATCGCAACCGAGATCGCTGCTCGTCTGCGTGGTAAGCACAAAGCTGAGTACACTCCGCACGTTGACACCGGTGATTACATCATCGTTGTAAACGCTGAGAAGGTACACGTAACCGGTAAGAAATTTACCGACAAAATGTACCACGCTCACTCCGGTTTCCCGGGTGGTATCAAGTCAATCAGCTTCGACAAGCTGATTCAGCGTAAACCGGAAATGGTAATCGAAGCAGCCGTCAAAGGCATGCTGCCGAAAGGTCCTCTGGGCCGTGCCATGTTCCGTAAACTGAAAGTTTACGCAGGCGCCGAGCATGCTCATGCTGCTCAGCAACCTCAAGTACTGGATATCTAATCGGGAACTGGCAACATGGCAGAAAATCAATACTACGGTACCGGCCGTCGCAAAAGCTCCACTGCTCGCGTATTTATCAAAGCGGGTAGCGGCAAGATCGTAATCAACCAGCGCTCCCTGGAGCAGTACTTCGGCCGTCCGACTGCCCGCATGGTAGTTCGTCAGCCGCTGGAACTGGTTGAGATGACCGAGAAACTGGACCTGTACATCACCGTTAACGGTGGTGGCATCTCCGGTCAAGCTGGTGCGATCCGCCACGGTATCACTCGTGCTCTGATGCAGTACGACGAAACCCTGCGTTCCGAACTGCGTAAAGCTGGCTTTGTTACTCGTGATGCCCGTAAGGTTGAGCGTAAGAAAGTTGGTCTGCACAAAGCTCGTAAGCGTCCGCAGTACTCCAAGCGTTAATTCGCTTTTGGTACTCACTCTTTCGAGTGTCAAAAAAGCCTGGCGGTTGCCAGGCTTTTTTTATTGGTAATATTACCGACATCAATGCTAACCACGCGTCACAAAAGACAAAAAATTGTTTCTTTATTGTTTTCATTGCTCACCGCTCTTTCTTGTCAAGTTGTTATCTTTTCTTTAAAATTTCCCCTGTTTTCTGTGGCAATTGTAAATCCAGCTTCCGCCGCTGTTGTCACGGGAAAAATGGGGAACAGGGACACTATAAGAATGTGCGGAGTCCACATGGGAGAGTTTTTGGATGAGCAATGCGCCAGTTGATACCGGTCGCCGCAGATTTCTTACCTGGTCAACGGTTGCCGTTGGTGGGGTAGGAGCTGCGTTTACCGCAGTGCCGTTTATAAAGTCATGGAATCCGAGCGCCAAGGCCAAAGCAGCCGGTGCGCCGGTTGAAGTCGATATCAGCAAGTTGGAACCGGGTCAGCTCATCCGTGTCGAGTGGCGAGGCAAGCCTGTCTGGGTGGTGAAACGCACCAAACAGACGCTGGATGCCTTGGCCGCGCATGATGACAAGCTGCGGGATCCCTCATCTGAAGAGCCGCAGCAGCCTGACTATGCCCATAACGGGTACAGGTCGATCAAGCCCGAAATTTTTGTCGCGGTCGGTATTTGCACCCACTTGGGGTGTTCACCTTCCTATCTGCCTGACAGCTTTGGCGAGCAGGTGCAGGGCGTTACGTCCGGCTTCTTCTGCCCGTGCCATGGCTCCAAGTTCGACATGGCCGGCCGTGTGTTCCAGGGGGTGCCTGCACCGCTGAACCTGGTCATTCCGCCCTATCAATTCATTAATGACACCACCATCCTGGTCGGTGCCGATGGCAAGGAGGCCTGACCATGTTGAGTAAACTGATGGGCTGGATCGATTATCGATTCCCGCTCACGGCCATGTACAACGACCACATGGCCAAGTATCCGGCACCGAAGAACCTGAACTTCTGGTACTTCTTCGGCTCGCTGGCCATGCTGGTGCTGGTTAACCAGATCATCACCGGTATCTGGTTGACCATGAACTACAACCCCTCTGCGGAAGGTGCGTTTGCCTCCGTGGAGTACATCATGCGCGATGTGGAGTACGGCTGGTTGCTGCGTTACATGCACTCAACCGGTGCGTCTGCATTCTTCATCGTGGTCTACATGCACATGTTCCGCGGCATGATCTATGGCTCTTATCAGAAGCCTCGTGAACTGCTGTGGATCTTCGGCATGCTGATCTTCCTGGTGCTGATGGCGGAAGCCTTTATGGGCTACTTGCTGCCCTGGGGTCAGATGTCATTCTGGGGTGCCCAGGTCATCATCTCGCTGTTTGGCGCCATTCCGGTCATCGGTGACGATTTGACCCTGTGGATCCGCGGTGACTACGTCATCTCCGGTGCGACCCTTAACCGCTTCTTCGCGCTGCACGTCATCGCGTTGCCGCTGGTGCTGGTGATGCTGGTTGCCATGCACATTCTGGCGCTGCACGAAGTAGGATCCAACAACCCGGACGGTATCGACATCAAGAAGCACAAGGACGAAAACGGCTGGCCGCTGGATGCGGTGGCGTTCCACCCTTATTTCACCGTCAAGGACATGATCGGTGTGGCGGGCTTCCTGTTCTTCTTCTGCGCCATCATCTTCTTCAAGCCGGATATGTGGGGTTACTTCCTCGAGAAGCCGAACTTTGAAGTGGCCAACGGCCTGAAGACTCCTGCTCACATCGCGCCTGTGTGGTACTTCACCCCCTTCTACGCGATTCTGCGTGCCGTACCCGACAAGCTTCTGGGCGTCATCATGATGGGCCTCTCTATTGTGGTGTTGTTCCTGCTGCCTTGGCTGGATCGCTGCAAGGTGCGTTCTGTTCGCTATCGCAGCAAGCTGCACAAGCTGAACATTGCCCAGTTCGTGGTCTGCTTTATCATCCTGGGGGTGCTGGGTGTACTGCCGTCGACGCCGACCCTGACGCTGGTTGCCCAGATTTGTACCTTGGGTTATTTCGGTTTCTTCGTGCTGTTGTTCTTCTACAGCAAAAACGAACGCACCAAGCCGCTGCCGGAGAGGGTTACATTTAAATGAAAAAAATAATATTTGCAGTGCTGACCCTGCTGCCATCACTGGTGTTTGCCAATGCTGGGGCCGTGCATCTGGACAAAGCCAATTATGATCTGAGCGACAAGGCATCCCTGCAACGTGGAGCTGCCACCTTCATGAACTATTGTGCAGGCTGCCACTCTACCCAGTATCAACGCTACAACCGGGTTGCTGCCGATCTGGAGATCCCCGAGGAGCTGATGAAGGAGAACCTCATCTTCACCGGCGCCAAAGTGGGTGATCTGATGAAGAGCGCCATGTCCGAGAAGGATGCCGCCAAGTGGTTTGGTGCTCCCCCTCCAGATCTGACTCTGGTTGCCCGGGTACGTGGTGCGGACTGGATTTACACCTATCTGCGTTCTTTTTACGTGGATCCGACTCGTCCGTTTGGGGTGAATAATGTGGTGTTCCCGTCTGTGGGTATGCCTCATGTGTTGGAACCGTTGCAGGGAACCCCCCGTGCCGAGTTCGTCACTCACACGGTCGATGGAGTCGAGACCCAGCAGGTTGTCAGCATCAAATCTGACGGTAATGGTGAAATGGATGACGAAGAGTATGATCAGACGGTACTGGATCTGGTAAACTTCTTGGTCTACTCGGCTGAACCGGTACAACAGGAGCGTGAACGCATGGGCTTCTGGGTGCTTGGTTTCATCGTGATCTTCTTCATCTTCACTGTGCTGTTGAAGAAGGAATTCTGGCGCGACGTTCACTAAGCGACCAGATACGGGTAATATAATGCACGGCAATGAAGACCAAGATGCTTCATTGCCGTTTCTGCTTTTTAATGACGGGAGGGTTCAATGGCTGTAGCTGCCAATAAGCGTTCGGTAATGACGCTGTTTTCCGGTGCCAACGATATGTTCAGCCATCAGGTGCGTATTGTCCTGGCGGAGAAGGGTGTTAGCGTGGATATCTGCCAGGTTGATCCAGCCAATCTGCCGGATGAGCTGGCCGAGCTGAACCCGTACAACTCTGTACCGACCCTGGTTGATCGTGAGCTGGCGCTCTACACCTCGCGCATCATTATGGAGTATCTTGATGAGCGCTTCCCGCATCCGCCCTTGATGCCTGTTTACCCGGTTGCCCGCGGTAACAGCCGTCTGATGATGCACCGCATCGAGCTGGACTGGTACTCCCTGGCCGACAAGATCATGGCCGGTACCGATGCTGAAGCGGCACGCAACGAACTGCGTGACAACCTGCTGGCCATCGCGCCGATCTTCGGTGAAATGCCCTATTTCATGAGCGAAGAGTTCGGTCTGGTGGATTGCTACATGGCACCGCTGCTGTGGCGTCTGCCGAGCCTTGGCATCGACCTGACCGGTCGTGGCGCCAAAGAGCTGAAGGCCTACATGGTTCGTTTGTTCGAGCGTGAGTCCTTCCAGGCTTCCCTGACCGAAGCCGAACGCGAGATCCGTGCTGGCGTATGAGCATGGAACCGACAATGACACCGAGCCGCCCGTACTTGTTACGGGCGTTCTTTGACTGGTTGCTGGACAACGATCTGACCCCTCATCTGGTGGTCAACGTCAACATTCCCCATGTGATGGTGCCGATGCAGTTTGCTCAGGACGGGCAAATTGTGCTGAATATCGCGCCCCGAGCCGTGATGCAATTTCACATGGATAACGAGGCCATCAGTTTCAGTGCCCGCTTTGGCGGCGTCTCCCAGCAGGTTTATATCCCGATGGCAGCCGTACTGGCTATCCATGCCCGGGAGAACGGCGTAGGCACCATGTTCCCGCCCGAGCCGGGTTACGATATCTGGCTGGAGCAGGCCGAAGCGCCGGTGGAGCCTGAGCCGGAACCGCCGCGTCCAAGCGGTCGTCCGACCCTGAAGGTGATCAAATAAAAAACGCAGCCGATTGGCTGCGTTTTTTTATGCCGCGTTGGCTTAGTTCTGGGCGAATTCGAAGGCCTTGATCACGCGCTTCACGCCGGTGACATGGCGGGCGATGTTGACTGCCTGCTCTCCCTCCTGGCGAGTCACCAGACCAATCAGGAACACCTCGCCGTTCTCGGTGACCACCTTGACCTTGGTGCTGTCGAAGTTCTTGGTGCCGAACATGTCGGCTTTCACCTTGGAGGTGATCCAGGAGTCATTGCTGCGAGTGGTAAAACTGGCAGGTTGGCCGATGCGCAATTCGTTGTAGACGTGGCGCACCCCTTCGATGCGACTGACAATTTTGCCCGCCTCAATCTTGTAAACGTCAGAAGGTGTCTGTCCGACCAGCAGGACGCGGCCATTGTTGCTGTAGACGCTGATCTTGCTGGCTGCACTGAGGGGTTTGTTGTCGGCCAGCAGATTGGCCGCTTTCAGCTCGATGGTCTGGTCATCCCACTGCGCGCCCAGGGTTCGGCGATCGCCAGAGGCCTTGGCAGTCCCTGCGGCGCCGCCAACAACCAGGGCTGCGCAGCCTTGCAGCAGCAGGGTGCTAACCAGCAGACCGAGCAGGATAGTGTGCTTTTTCATGGTTTCAATCTTCCTGTTGCGGGAAAAGTGTCTGGTCGATGAGATCACACAGGCAGTGCAGGGTCAACAGGTTCACTTCCAGAATGCGAGGGCGACGGGCGGAGGGAACACGGATCTCCACATCGTTCGGGCCGAGCAGACCTGCCATTTCGCCACCGTCACCCCCGCTCAGCACCACTATGGTCATGTCGCGGGAGAGGGCAGCTTCGGCGGCCTTGATCAGGCTGCGGCTGTGGCCAGAGGTGGTGATGACCACCAGAATGTCACCAGGCTGGCCCAGCGCGCGGATCTGCTTGGCGTAGACCTCTTCAAAACCGTGGTCGGTGGCGATGGCGCTGATGGTTGCCATGTCCGGGGTCAGGGCCATGCCGGGCAGGGAGGGGCGCTGTGTCTCGTAGCAGTTGACCAGTTCGGAGATGAACAGTTGCGCCAGTGCGGCAGAAGGACCGTTACCGCATGCCAGCACCTTGTGGCCATTGAGCAGGCAGATGGTGATCATCTGGGCTGCAGTATGGATGGCATCCGGCAGCGCCTCGGCGGCGGCTATCTTGGTCTGGATGCTTTCGGTGTAGTTCTCTTTGATGCGGTCAGTCATAGGGTCCTCTTAAAATGCGTTCTGGATCCAGGCTGGCTGGTCGCCCTCGAACGCAATCACATCGAATCGGCAGGCCTGATTGGCCTCGTTGATGGCATGTTGCTTCAAATAGTGGCGCGCTGCCAGCATGATCTTGTGCTGTTTGCTGCGGGTGACCGAGCTGGCGGCCCCGCCATGGCTGCCGGTGGCCCGGTAGCGCACCTCAACAAACACCAGGGTCTGGCCCTGGTGCATGATGAGGTCTATTTCACCGCCACGACAGCGGTAGTTGCGAGCTACCGGTTGCAGGCCCTGAGCCTGCAACCAGCGTTCAGCGACTTGTTCAAAGTGCTGTCCCTTGCTCGTTGGTGAGGGGAACAGGCTCGGCAACTGCTGGCGTATCCGTTTCCATAGTTCCTTCATTGGAGGGCTCCTCCAGTTGCTGAACGGCGTTCTCGTCGACCAGTTTGCCGTTCTGGTAAGTACCCCAGCTCAGCATCCGCACGATATTGCCCTGGGCATCCACGCTCAGCTGACCGCTCATGCCGGCCTGCTGCATGCCGCCTACCTTGCGCATCTGCTGCAGGTTCTCAGCCAGGCTGACGGCATCGTAGCCCATGGCAAACAGGCGCAGCAGGTCACCCTGAGTCTGCGGCCAGAGCAGGGCGATCTGCTCGCGCTGTTTCTCGTAGCCGCCCAGCAGCAGCGGCATATCGGCGATATGCATGCCGTTGAGCTCGGAGGCGACCTCGGTGGCGGCGCTGTCGTAGCCACGGGAGCTGGTATAGATGGGCAGGCTTCCCATCGGATTGACCGAGACATCCACGTAGGGCTTGATCATCCGGGTTTCCAGGCTGTTGGCCACCACATAAACGGCATCGATGCTGCGCGGTGCGGCATCAGAGAGTTGCACCACTTCACCAGCACGGGCGGTAGAGCGGCCGCTCAGGGCATTCTTGACCATCCCCTGTACTTCGTTGCGGGCACCGAAGGTGGCAACCACCGGCTTATCCTGGCTCAGGGTGGCCCAGCTCTGCTCGAAAGCCTTGATACTGCTGTAACCGATCCGACCCTGGGCGGCGATCAGCAGCGGTTTACGGTAGCCCTGGGTGTAAAGGTACTGGGCTGCCTGGGCGGCATCTGCGGCGGCAGAGAGGGAGAAGTAGTAGGTGGTGTCGTTGACGACCGGCTTGTCCAGCTCGTTGAGCGCCAGTACCGGCACGGTCGGATTGGCCTTGAGCAGCTCCTCGACCCGATCTTTCAGCAGCGGGCCGATGATCATGTCTGCCCCTTCCTGAATCGCCTGCTTATAAAGATCGCCGGTTGACTTGCTCTGGGTGTCGTAGAAGTTCAGGGTGAATTGCCCCTGATTTTCCTTATAAGACATCAGCATACCGTTACGGATGGCGGCGCCCTGCGGCTCCAGATTGCCGGAGAGGGGCAGCAGCACGGCGATCTGTTGCACCGAGGTGCTGGCAGTGGCCGCCAGATCGCCCAATCCTGCCGGCATATCCTTCTGGGCTGGATGGTTGGGGAAGTCGCGCTTCCAGCCTGCCAGCTGGCGGGCCAGCAAGTTCGGCTGGGCGCCAAACTCGTTGACCAGTGCCGCCAGTCGCAACCAGCCGGTGGTCACATCAGGGGCCGGAGCCTCTTCCAGCGCTTGCAGGGTGGAGGGGGTCATGCTTTTCAGCAACGACCAGATCTGCTGATGGTTGGTCGCCTGCTCGCTCTGATTGAGGTAGGGCTCCAGTGCAATCAACGACTTGGCGGCACCAAACTTGTTATTGATGTCGAGCTGCAGCACCACGCGCTGGCGATACCAATCCTTCTGGGTATCGGCATCCAGCGCCACCTCGGGTTTGCCTTCCAGCAGGATCAGCGCCTGATTGGCGTGGCCTTGCGCCAGCAACAGATGGGCTTGCAGCAGTTGCAACTGCGCCTTCTGAACGGGATCCTTGGCCTGCTTCTGCAATTGCTGGAACAGTGCCGAGGCCGGTTTGGCCTGGCCCAGCGCCAGATAGCTGCGTGCCGCCAGCATCTGCCAGGTAAAGGCCTCGGCCGGCTTGGCGGGATCCACCTGCTCAAGATACCACTGGGCATTCTTGGTCAGATTGGAAAACGCAGAGGGCATGCCTGACTGCCCTGACGGTTGATTGGGCTCCGACGCACAGGCGGCGAGCAGTACTGCCGCGAGTATGATGCCGAAGAGTCGTGATACACTTAGCTGCTTTGTAACCCGGTTCAAGTTCATTCCCCGACCAGTGTTGAAGTTCCCCATAGTGTAAACGGGCCAATATGGCGACACAATTGTCGGGGCACTCGGAGATCCCATGAGTGACATCCCAACCCTGTATATAGTCCCCACTCCGATCGGCAATCTGGCGGACATCACCCAGCGTGCATTGGACATTTTACGCAGTGTCGATCTGGTGGCAGCCGAAGATACCCGTCATACCGGTATCCTGCTCAGCCACTACCAAATCTCGGTGCCGACCTTCGCCCTGCACGATCACAACGAGCAGCAGAAAGCCGATGTGCTGATCGGCCGGATCAAAGAGGGCAAGAGTGTTGCGCTGGTCTCCGATGCCGGCACCCCGCTCATCAGCGACCCCGGTTATCACTTGGTCACCCGCTGTCGTGAAGCCGGGGTCAAAGTGGTGCCGCTGCCCGGTCCATGTGCCGCCATCACCGCCCTGAGCGCGGCCGGTCTGCCCACCGATCGCTTTGCCTTTGAAGGCTTCCTGCCCGCCAAGAGCAAGGGGCGTGACGATCGCCTGCAAGCCGTTATCGAAGATACCCGTTCGCTGGTGTTTTACGAATCTCCACGCCGTGTGCAGGATACCGTGGAAGCGATTGCTCGCATTCTCGGTGAGCGTCAGGTGGTGGTGTGCCGCGAGCTGACCAAGACCTTCGAGTCGATCCACGGTCTGCCAGCTTCCGAAATGCTGACCTGGCTTGGCGAGGATGACAACCGCTGCCGCGGCGAGATCGTTCTGGTCGTGGCTGGCGCCTCCAAAGAAGAAGAGGATCTGCCAGCCGAGGCGATCCGTACTCTGGGTCTGCTGGTGACTGAGCTGCCACTGAAAAAAGCGGCCGCCCTGACCGCCGAGATCCACGGTGTGAAGAAGAATGCCCTCTATAAATACGGTCTCGAGCACTATTTAGTCGGTTAATAGGTCGTCAGACTGTTTTTTGACCTGCGCAATCCCCTGCATCGACAATCAGTCAGCCTGTAAACGGGGGCCAAAGCGCGATAAATGGCTGTAAACGGGAATTGCCGGTTTACCCCGTGCGCCTCGCAAGGCTATAATCCGCGCCTCGGAGTTGGCTGGGCAATCGCTGCTTCGTCGTTGTGTCCCTCGGGACAGACGGGCGGAGGGGAGGAAAGTCCGGGCTTCACAGGGCAGGGTGCCAGGTAACGCCTGGGGGGCGCGAGCCTACGACCAGTGCAACAGAGAGCAGACCGCCGATGGCCCGCAAGGGATCAGGTAAGGGTGAAAGGGTGCGGTAAGAGCGCACCGCGCGACTGGCAACAGTTCGTGGCACGGTAAACTCCACCCGAAGCAAGACCAAATAGGCCCCTATTGGCGCGGCCCGCGTTGGGGGCGGGTAGGTTGCTTGAGCCAGCGAGCGATTGCTGGCCTAGAGGAATGATTGCTACCCGGGGCAACCCGGTACAGAACCCGGCTTACAGGCCGACTCCGACCTCATTCCGCGTGAACCGTCACGCTAAAATCCCGGTGCCTAACGGCACCGGGATTTTTATTATTCACGCCGAGATGCACTGCATGGCGGCTTTCTGGAATTTGTAATAAAGTTCTCACCCTTTTTGGTCGATATACGTCGGCTGGACTGTCTGTATCTATCACACTGCTGTCCTGATGAGCGACCCTGTGGCAATAAGGCGAGATGAAATGGTTAAGGTGGATTATTAATGTCATCAAGCAGCGCAATGCTCACACCTTCCCGGCTGCTTAGCGCAGAACGTGGCAGAACCCTGCCTCATTATGATCTGTTGGGTGTCGAGCGGTTAAACCACGCCCGTTTGAAGCAGGTTAATGGCCAGTTGAGCACATTTTCCCTGCAAGCTGCGAGTTGTATGGCCCAGCTGTTCAATAGTGCGGAGTGCGAACTGAATTATGGCGAGTTCGCCTTTTCCGGTCCGACAGAGACTGATGGCGCTGATATCTGGGTCGAAGCGAGAAGTCCGCTTGAACCGCAGCGCGCCGTCTATTTCTCGATCGCACCTCTGGTCATCTATCGTCTTGCGGTCCTCTTTTTCGGCGGCACCTTGCAGCAAAAAGAGGAGCATGTTCAGTCTGGCAAAGGGTTGACCGATACCGAACAGCGGCTGTTATTGCGGCTTTGCCAGTATCAGGTTGATATCTGGTGTGCTTGTCTGGGGTTGGGGGATCTGAAGTGGCAGTTGCATGTCGTGCCGCGGGATTCCATCGCCCACCGTCAGCTCTGGACCACGCAGGCAACCCTGCAGGCAGGTAATTGCACGCATCACTGGCAGATGTGGCTGCTTCCCCCCGAGGAGTCCATTTCTCAGGTCAGTCATTCATTGCCGCAAGGTCAGCTGGAACAGGCTCTGACTCATGTCCCGGTACGTCTGCGGGTGGTGATGGGCCAGTTGTCCATGACGCTGGCGGATCTTGAGTGTCTCAAGGTGGGTGATGTGCTGTCACTGGACTTGCCTGAAGTTGTGCCAGCACTGATTGGCAGCCGTCCCTGCTTCAGTGGACGAATCGCAGAACACAAAGGCAGCCTGGTCTATCAGGTTGCGACGGTTGTAGAGGAGTAAATTGAATCATGAGCGAGCACAATATGAATGATCCGCTGGATCTGGATGGACTTGATCAACTGTTTGGTGACGACATCAGCATGCCTAGCGCCGCAGACTACTTGGCCCCCACCAGTAGCAGCAAACAACGGGATCTCTCCTTCTTTCGCCAGATCCCGGTCAAGGTGACGCTGGAAGTGGCCAGTACCGAAGTGCCGCTCGGCGATTTGATGCGCGTCGAGGAGGGGGCTGTCATTGAGCTGGACAAGCTGGCAGGTGAACCGCTGGATGTGCGGGTGAATGGCCGTCTGCTTGCCAAGGGCGAAGTCGTCGTCGTGAATGGCAAATATGGTCTGCGCCTGGTCGATGTCATCGATACCAACCTGCTGGGTGGCATGGACGACTGATGCGCTATCTGCTGCTGACGCTGCTGTTATTTTCGCTGCCCGGCTGGGGGGCGGACATGACCCTGTTCTCGGTATCGCCAGGCACTTCAGGGGGCGAGGACTACAACATCAAGTTGCAGATCCTCTTCTTCATGACCCTGCTGGGTCTGCTCCCGACCTTGTTACTGATGATGACCAGTTTTACCCGGATCATCATCGTACTGGCCATATTGAGACAGGCACTTGGCTTGCAGCAGAGCCCTCCCAACCGGGTGCTGATCGGCATCAGCCTCATCCTGACTGTGGTGATTATGCGTCCTGTCTGGACGGACATGTATCAAAATGCATTTGTCCCTTATGACCAGAATGAAATAACCCTGTCAGAGGGGATCGCCAAGGCAGAAAAACCCCTGCGTAAATTCATGCTGGCCCAGACCCGTGAACCGGATCTGGAGCAGATGCTGCGCATCTCTGGCGAACCAACAACGGTCGCCAAAGAGGATGTGCCTTTCGGGGTGCTGTTGCCTGCGTTTGTCTTGAGTGAGTTGAATACCGCATTTCAGATTGGCTTTATGCTGTTCATTCCCTTTCTGGTGATCGATTTGGTGGTCGCCAGCGTCTTGATGGCGATGGGGATGATGATGCTCTCACCGCTGATCATCTCGTTACCCTTCAAACTGATGGTGTTTGTGCTGGTCGATGGCTGGTCGATGACCGTCGGCACTTTGGCTGCCAGCTTTGGTGGGGGAGGCTGATATGACCCCTGAGCAGAGCGTTGCCCTGGTTGGTGGCGCGGTCAATCTGGTGGTGACCATGGTCTCGGTGCTGATTGTACCGGGCCTGATTGTGGGACTGGTGGTCAGTATTTTTCAGGCGGCCACCCAGATCCAGGAGCAGACGCTCAGTTTTCTTCCCCGTTTTATCGTGACTCTGATGACCCTTATCTTTACGGGTAACTGGCTGTTGTCGCAGATAACCACCTTGTTCCAGGATCTGTTTCTTAAAATTCCCGGGTTTATCGGATGAATTCGCTGCTGTCCCTCAGTGCTGCTGACCTGACCGCATGGTTGGGCCAGTGGTGGTGGCCGTTTATCCGGATCGGTATGGCATTCTGGGTGATGCCGGTCTTTGGGGATACCCGGGTGCCTGCGCAAGTTCGCCTGATGCTGGCGTTCATCATCAGCCTGCTGCTCGCCCCCATGATGAAGGATATGCCGGTTGTCGATCCTTTCAGTGCCGGTGCGCTGGTCCTGGCGGTGGAGCAGCTGCTGTTTGGTTTGCTATTTGGTCTGTGTGTCCAGCTGCTCTATATGGTGATGACCACTGCGGGGCAGATCCTCTCCATGCAGATGGGGCTCGCGATGGCGGTGATGAATGATCCGGTCAACGGGGATTCTGCCCCCATCATCAGTCAGGTCATGATGGTGTTTTGCGCATTGCTCTTTCTGGGACTGAATGGCCACCTGGTGGTACTGGATATTCTGGTGCAGAGTCTGCGTAGCTGGCCGCCGGGTTCATCTCTGGATCTGATCGATATGAAAGGTGTGATCGGGTTGTTTGGCTGGTCTATCGGTGCCGCCCTGTTGCTGACGTTGCCTGCCGTTGTTGCCATGTTGATGGTTAACCTGACCTTCGGGGTGATGAACCGGACCGCCCCTTCGCTCAATATCTTCTCCCTCGGTTTTCCCATGACCCTGTTGCTCGGGTTGCTCACCATGGCGCTCTCCATCAGTGGTGTGCCCTCCCGTTATCTGGATTTGGTGACCCATGTGCTTGAACAGCTGCGAGGCTTGACCCCGGCATGAGTCAGAACAGCGCACAGGACAAAACCGAAGAAGCCTCCAGCCAGAAACGCCAGAAAGCGAGGGATGAGGGGCAGATCGCCCGCTCAAAAGAGCTCAGTTCTGCCGGTTTGCTGCTGCTTGGCGGGTTGGTGATGCAGTGGATGGTGCCGGGGTTTGGCCAGTTCTTTGCCGAGTTGATGAAGCGTCCGCAGCGTTTTGACTGGCAAGGTGCCCGTGACCCGCAGATGATGATCCATTGGCTGGGGGAAGCGCTGATAAACATGCTGTGGGTGCTGCTGCCCCTGTTTGGCTTTCTGGCCCTGATGCTGGTGTTACTCAGCATAGTGCCGGGCGGTATGGCGCTGACCTGGAAAAAGCTGCTACCCAGTGGCGAGAAGATGAACCCTTTGAAGGGACTGGGGCGGATGTTCTCCAAGAACAGCCTGATGGAGTTGCTGAAGTCACTGCTCAAGGTGACGCTGATCGGCGGCACGCTGGCGTTGATGTTAAATCATCAATGGCCTTCCTTGTTGATGATGAACCGGATGCCCCCTCAGGCGGCCCTCGAGCAGGCGCTACGGATCCTCTCCCAGGCATTTATTTTGCTGGGGAGCGTTCAGATGCTGATTGCCGTGCTGGATGTGCCCTATCAGCGCTGGTCGCTTAACAAGCAGCTCAGGATGACCAAACAAGAGGTCAAGGATGAGCACAAGAACAGCGAAGGGCGTCCCGAAATCAAAGCCAAAATCCGCCAGGTACAAGGAATGCTTGCCCGCGCGCGTATCGAACAGCGGGTACCACAGGCGGATGTGATCATCGTTAACCCGACCCATTATGCGGTGGCCATAAAATATGATGCGGCTCGTGCCAATGCCCCTTTCGTGATTGCCAAAGGGGTCGACAGCATGGCCGAGCGGATCCGCCAGGTTGCCAAGCAGCATGACAAGATGGTGATGAGCTTGCCTGAGTTGACGCGAGCCATCTATCACTCGACCAAGGTGGATCAGGAAGTCCCCGCAGGGCTGTACACGGCAGTTGCCTATGTATTGAACCATGTATTGCAGTTAAGGGCGTATGAGGCAGGCAAGGGGAGGAAACCGACCCCTCTTGCCCCGTTATATGTACCGCCCGAGTTACGTCAACCTGAGAGGTAAGTTGTGAACTGGCGTGTATTCACCCAATCCTATACCGCAATTCCGCTGATGTTATTGGCCATTTTGGCCATGATGATCCTGCCTCTGCCCGGTTGGCTGCTGGATGCGCTCTTTACCTTCAACATCGTGTTGGCGGTACTGGTGTTGCTGGTATCCGTCTCGGCCCGCAGACCACTCGATTTCTCGGTATTCCCAACCGTGTTGCTGGTTGCCACCCTGATGCGGCTGTCGCTGAACGTGGCCTCTACCCGTGTGGTGTTGCTGCACGGTCACGAAGGGCATGAAGCGGCCGGTAAGGTCATCCAGGCATTCGGTGAAGTGGTGATCGGTGGCAACTATGTCGTCGGTCTGGTGGTCTTCGTGATCCTGATGATCATCAACTTTGTGGTGATCACCAAGGGTGGCGAGCGGATTTCGGAAGTATCCGCCCGCTTCACGCTGGATGCCATGCCCGGCAAGCAGATGGCCATCGATGCCGACTTGAATGCCGGTACTATGGATCAGCATCAGGCCAGGGCTCGCCGTGAGGAGATCGCGCGCGAGGCTGACTTCTATGGTGCGATGGATGGTGCTTCCAAGTTCGTTCGTGGTGACGCGATAGCTGGCATGCTGGTGCTGATCATCAACCTGGTGGGTGGGTTGGCCATCGGTATCTTCCAGCATGCCTTGCCCGTTGCCGAAGCCTTCCAGCGTTATGCGCTGCTGACCATTGGTGATGGTCTGGTTGCCCAAATCCCGTCCCTGCTGATGTCGACTGCTGCGGCCATTATCGTGACCCGGGTCAGTGATGAGGGGGAGATGGCTGATCAGGTTGGTCAGCAGATCCTGGCATCGCCTCGCGTTATCTATACCTCTGCAACCATCATGCTGATCCTGGGTCTGGTGCCCGGGATGCCGATGCTCGCATTCCTCAGTTTCGCAGCTGTACTGGCCTGGACAGGTTGGAGTGTCAGCAAGCGAGCCGTCAATGTGCCGGATCTGGATGCAGCGCAAGAGCTGACTCGTCAAATGATTCAGCCTGAACAGCAGGCACTGGAGTGGCAGGATTTGCCGCCAGTCGATACGGTCGCCATCGAGCTTGGTTATCGTCTGGTGCCATTGGCTGAAACGGATAAAGGGGCTGAACTGAGGTGTCCTGACAAGATCGGACAGTCCCGGATCAAGCAGCCTGAGCAGTTTGAGGTGTCCTGACAAGATCGGACAGTCCCGGATCAAGCAGCCTGAGCAGTTCTCCAATACCTCTTGTTAAACTCCGCCGGGCTGACATTGCCAAGTCGTGAATGCCGACGCTGGCGGTTGTAAAAAATCTCTATGTATTCCTGAATCGCTGCCTTGGCCTCCGCTCTCGTCTCGAATCTATGGTGGTGAACCAGTTCATTTTTAAGAGACCCCCAGAAGCTTTCTATCGGGGCATTGTCGAAGCAGTTCCCCTTGCGTGACATGGAGGTCTGCATGCCAAATTGTACCTGGAGAGCCCGGTAAGCCTTGGCACAGTACTGACTGCCCCGGTCTGTGTGATGAATAAGCCCAACGGGTGGCCTCTTCTGCTGCACAGCCCGAAACAGCGCCTGACTGACCAACCCGGTGGTCATTCGCTCTCCCATCGCATAACCCACTATCTCACAGGTAAACACATCCTTGAGACCAGCCAGATAAAGCCAGCCTTCGTCGGTGGCAATATAGGTGATATCACCGGTCCAGACTTCGTTGGGCTTCGTCGGCGCAAAGACCTGACCAAGGAGATTCTCCGCCACGGGC